>CAYZJQ010000101.1:0-9277 GCA_964478805.1 uncultured Halobacteriales archaeon
CGCACCCATGCTGATGGTGACCGTCGCATACAGTCCCAGGTCGCGCTCCAGGTCGCCGCCAGTCATTGCCGGTCGCCCCCCTCGGGTCGCCGATCGACTCCTCCTGACCGACTCACGCCTCTTCCTCCGTGACGCTGCGCACGACGAAGGCCGGGTCGTCGGTGTTAGCAGTCACCTGTGTCGGGACGCTCCCGAAGATGCGGTCGGTCAACGACGGTTCGGTCTCGCCGAGTACGAGCAGGTCGTACGCCGCCCCGAGCTCAACGATGCTCCGGCCGACCTCTCCTTCGTCAGCGAGCTGGCGGTTGATCCGGTCGGGCGCAACGCCTGCCGCAACCAGCTGGTCGGTCGCGTCCGCGAGGATCTCCTCGCCCGGCAGCCGGTCGGACTCGTCGGCCTGGTGATACAGGGTGACGGTCGCGTCGGTCGCTGCCAGGAGTTCGCTGACGACCGAGAGGATCCGCGCGAAGTTCGCCTCGCCGCGCAACGGGACGAACAGCCGGTCGATCGCCGCGGCGTGGCCGGGCGTCAGGATGACGTCACAGTTCTCCTCGACGGCGACGCGGTCGATCGTCTTGTTCCGCGCCTTGCCGAACACCAGCCGGGTCTCGACGGGAATCTCTGCCTGTTCGAACGGCGCCGCGAGCTCCTCGAGTTCCGCCTGAGCCTCGGCCTCGAACTGATCGCGGGCGGCGGTGGGCGGCGTCTGCTCGGGGAGGCCGTAGTGGCCGACCACCACCACCGCAGAGGTGGTGAGCGTCTCGAGCAACACCGACGGCAGCGGCTCGGCGTCGGGAAGTTCGAACGGCACCAGGACCCTGTGGGTCGGGGTCATCGGTGGGCCTCGCTGCCCGGGTGGGCGACGGGGAGCTGCGTAACTGGTCGCCTGCCCCCGCCCGGCCCGATCGCCGCTGACGGTCCGTGAGAGACTGGACGCCCTGAGCCGCGCGCTGTGGTGGTCTGGTAGGAGATAACGAGTGTGTGTTAGGCGTTAGCAGAATGAGCCTTTGGGTGCCGACCCTCCGAGGTGGGTCAAGACTCAGCCGCTGGCGGGTGCGCAACAGCCAGCGCGGTCGGCGACGGTGTCGTCGGCTCTGGCAGCGGTCCCTGCCGGGACAGTTACCCGTCGATCCGCCCTTTGAACGCCCCGAGGTCGTCGATCATGGGCTTACCAGTGCGTGCGCCGCGGCCACGGCGGTGACCGTCGCGCGCGTGTGCAGCCGGTTGCGAATCGCCCCCAGCTGGCGTCGGTCGCCTGGTACCAGTCGCAGCTGAGCGAGTCCGTGCACCTCCGAGAAAGTATATCAGGGGCTCCGCCCCAGGCATGGCCACAGCCATGCCACGAGAGCGTGGAGTCGACGAGCCCTCGGCCGTCCGCGAGGATGGGCTCGAGGCACTCAACGCCATCGCGAACGAACACCGGATCCGGATCCTGCGGGCGCTCGCCACGGCTGACGAGCCGCTCTCGTTCTCGGAGCTGCGCCGGGCGGTCGGGCTCGAGGACCCCGGCCGGTTCAATTACCACCTGAGCGAGCTGCGTGGTCGGTTCGTCACTGAGACCGAGACGGGCTACGATCTCGGGGACGCCGGCCAGCGGGTCGTTGTCGCGGCGGCCGACCTCGACCCAGAGGCCGCGGCGATGAGTGTCGGCGGCGCCGGCCCCGCCCCCGACGAGGAGTGTCCGGTCTGTGGTGCCCCCGACTGTGACCGGCTCGTCCACGTCCACCTGACGCCCGGCTAACGCGGCCGACCACTAAGTGGGCCCGCACCGAGCGAGCGGGTGTGCACTTCACGATGCTCGGCTCGGGCGGGAACACGCCAACCCCGATGCCGACATGTAGCTGTCGCGTCTGTGTCGAGGCGCGCGAGCAGGGGATCCCGTACGCCCGGCACGGGAACGCGGTGTTTCTCCATGATGCTGATACGCTCATCGACGCGCCGGAGTTCGTCTGGCAGGCACTCAACCGCGAGGCGATCACCAACGTCGACTACCTGCTGCTCAGCCACTTTCACGCCGACCACACGCTCGGGCTGCGCGTGCTCCAGCCGCTGGGCGTCGAAAGCCCCCCGCTCACCGACTTCCTGGGGGAGTTGCCGACGCTTCTGATGAGTGAGGTCACCCACGAGCGCGTCATCGAGGGCAACGAGGTGTTCAGCCACCTGACCGAGACCTGGGCCGACGTGGAGGTTCTTGAGGCCGGCGCGTCGCGGTCGCTCGGCGACGTCGAGGTGACACACCACACGGCCCCCATCGAGGCGGGCGGGCCGGCGGCGGTCTCCGGGTTTTGCTTCGACTCGGACGACGCGACCGCGTTCGTCTCGCCCGATGAGAACCGCCATTTCGATCTGGAGGCGCTGCCGCCGTTGGACCTGTGGATCAAGGAGACGGGGTACTTCCCGGAGACCCCCGACGGCCGGCCGCTCGTCACCGATGCTGCAGTGGAGGGGCCGCTCGCCCACGAGCTGACGTTCGCGGAGTCGCTCGCCCAGGTGCGAGCCGTCCAGCCGGATCGGACCGTGTTCACCGAGATCGAGGAGCTGTACCGGCGCAGCTACGACGACTACCATGCCCTCGCCCAGCAGCACGCTGACCTGAATATCGCGTTCGGCTACGACGGGATGGAGATCCGGCTTTGAGCTACCGCCAGGCCGGCGGGGAGTATGTCACCGGACGCCGGTCGGTGGATGACCGAACGCCCGGCGGCACCAGCCCGCAGGCGAGTGCGCTGTCGCTCTGGAGGTGTGTCAGCGGCTGTGGCCAAGGCTGTGGCGTCCGTGCGGCGGGATAAGCGCGGTCGAGCCCGGCCGTGCTGTCTCCCGCCGAGCCGAGACTGGCGGTCGTGGCGTCGCTGTGTGGGCCGAGCCGGCTTCGACGCCGGGTAAAGAGCTTACTGTGTCGCCGCTGTACCGTCATGATTGTGCCCATGTACGACTCCATCCTCCTCCCGTTCGACGGCAGCGAGGGCGCCGCCGAGGTGCTCCACCACGCCAGCGAACTTGCCCACTGGGCCGACGCGACGATCCAGCTACTGTACGTCGCCGACACGGACCGCGACAGCGTCACCGTCGTCGGGGGCCACCCGGTCGACGCGCTCGTTGATCATGGAGAGACAGTTCTCGAGGACGCGGCCGCCACGCTGGAGACGCTCGGCGCCGCGTACGAGACCGACGTCGTCCAGGGGAACCCCGCGCCGACGATCGCCGAGTACGCTGCCCGCTACGACCAGGACCTCATCATGATGCCCACCCACGGCCGGACGGGACTCTCACGGTATCTCATCGGGAGCGTCGCAGAGAAGGTCGTCCGGCTCGCAACGACGCCCGTGCTCACCGTCCGTATGGGCACCGACGACCGACTGGTCTTCCCGTACGAACGGGTTCTGGTTCCGACCGACGGGAGTCCGGCCGCCGAGCACGCCGCCGAGCAGACGGTCGCGCTCGCGGCCGCCTGCGAGGCGACCGTCCATGCCCTCTCCGTAATCGACGACCCCCGGCTCGGGCTGGATGCCCGCTCGACGGTAGTTGAGGCTGCAGGCGAGGAGGTCGCACGCGAGGCCATCGACGGGGTCGTCGCGCTGGCCGAGACACATGGCGTCGAGACGGTTCGGCATCTCGAACGCGGCGCGCCCGTCGAGACGATCATCGAGTGTATCGCGGCGAACGACCTCCACGCGGTCGGCATGGGCACGACGGGCCGGCGCGGGACCGACCGGATCCTACTGGGCAGCGTCGCCGAAAAGACCGTCCGGTCGGCCCCAGTGCCCGTGTTGACGGTCACGGCCCCCGAGTGACGCCGTCCTTCATGCCCCCCTGTCACGGGGCCTGCGGCAGAGCCGTGCCGACGCACCGCCAACGGTGGATGCGCGGCGGCTGCGGCGACGACCGGCCGCTGGCCGCTGAACGCCGCTAATCAGGGCTTTCTAATGGTTGGAGGGGGAACCGAGCATACCGCAATGACTCCACTTGAAATCAGTCTGCGGCTCATCGCGGGGGTGCTGCTCATCCTCGCGAACGGGTTCTTCGTTGCCATTGAGTTCGCGCTGACGCGGGCCCGCCAGTTCACCGAAGACGAGTTTATCGACGGCGATTCGCGGCTAGAGCGCGCCTGGTCGATGACGCAAGACCTGGAGTTGTACCTGACGACCTGCCAGGTCGGGATCACCGCCTCGAGTATCGCGGTCGGGATCGTCGCCGAGCCGGCGCTGGCGGCGCTGTTCGAGCCGCTGTTCGGGGGGACGCCGCTGGCGACCATCGGCGCCGGCGCGCTGATCGCGTATCTCATCATCAACCTCATCCACCTGACCCACGGCGAGCAGACGCCGACGTATCTGGGTGTCGAGCGCTCCCGGCTGGTGTGTCGGTACGGTGCCGCACCGCTGTACTGGTTTTACGTCATCATCTCGCCGCTGATCAAACTCGGTGACGCGGTCGCGAAGTGGACGCTGCGGCTGTTCGGCATCGAGATGAGCGGCGCCTGGCTGGAGGCCGAAGAGGACGCCATCGAGTCGCGGGCCCAGTTGCGCACTCGGTTGAGCTCGCTGCTCGACCGTGGGGAACTCTCCGCGGAACGTGCCGACGAAGTGGTGAACGCCCTCGAGGCCGGTACGACGGAGGTCCGTGAGGTGATGGTCGACCGGGCGGACGTGACCTTCCTCTCGACCGAGGCGTCGGCTGAGGAGAATCTCGAGCGTGTCTCCGCGACGCCGCACACCCGCTATCCGCTGGTGGGCCCCGACGAGGAGTTCGTCGGCATCGTCTATGTGCCCAGCATCGTCAACCGGATGGAGGCGTTGAAAGCCGGCGAGATCGACTTTGCGGAGATCGCCGCGCCGCCGATGACCGTCTCCGCGGACACGTCGATCAGCGACGCGTTCGACCGGTTCCAGGCCGAGCGCCAGGAACTGGCGCTGGTGTTAGCGGACGGCGAGACCGTCGGGCTGCTCACCGCGACTGACGCGTTGGAGACGGTGATGGGCGAACTCGAGGACCCGCTCGATCGACAACACCGTGACGACCGGCCGCCGGCGGGCGACGCGACCCCCGGGTGAGCGCGAGCGGGCGTGGCGGGCTGCCACGCTGGGGCAGGCTTTGTCTCCTTATGATCGCGCGTGGCTACAGGTCGACAGCACATATCGTGGGCCGTGGGCGAAGTCCGACAGCGGTTATCTCGCCCGGCGCCGGCTGCTCCACGCCCAAACCACCTCGACGGCCGCCCACGCCAGCAGCCAGGCGAACACGATCGTGAAAACGATGGCCGTTGACGAGAGCATCCGAAGCGGGCCAGTCACCGTCACGAGCGCCGGATACACCAGGCCGACGAGTAGGCCTGCCACAACGAGGCCCGTCACGGCGGACGCATAGTACTCGACACCGCCGGGGTCATGCCCAGCCGACTCGATGGTCCGCTCGCCACCACCGTGTGGTGTGTACACACATCTCACCTCCGATACAAACCTTGCCGGTATTCATACAAAAGTGTTCCCCCACTCCGACGGAGGTCGGGCGTGTCGGCCGGGCGGCGCCCGGTCCGGTGGGGCCGGAAGGCCCGGATTCATTGTGGTTCGGCCACCAGACTCGACCGAATGGCTGGAATCCTCACGCAGGCGTTATCGTACACGATGCTGGCCGTCGCCGCCGCCTTGGTCGGCGGGCTGATCGCCGTCTACCGGCCACCGGGACCGCAGATGGAAAGCAACGTCCAGCACTTCGCCGCCGGCGTGGTCACCGCCGCCGTCGCGGCCGAACTGTTGCCGGGCGTCCACGACCGGGCGCCGACGGTGGTCGTGATTGGGTTTGCAATCGGCGTGGCGGCGATGCTGGGGATCCACCGACTGAGCAAGCGCATTGAAAAACGGAACATCGGCGGGAAGTTCGCCGGCGCTGCCGGCCTGCTCATCACCGTTGGGATCGACATGCTCATCGACGGCGTGCTCATCGGCGTTACCTTCCTCTCGGAGCCGTCGACCGGCATCATCATCGCTGTGGCGTTGGCCATCGAGGTGCTGTTCCTCGGCGTTGCCAGCGTGGTGGTCCTCCCCGAGAGCGTCAGCACGTTGCGGAAATTGGCTGTCCCGGTCGGCTTCGGGCTGCTGTTGACAACCGGTGTTACTGTGGGAATCATTACGCTGGAGGGCGTCTCCGGCGCGCCCATTGCGATCATTCTTGCCTTCGGCGCGGCGGCGCTGCTGTATCTCGTCACCGAGGAACTGCTGGTGAAAGCCCAGAAGGTGCCCGCGACGCCCGTCTCGACGACGCTGTTTTTTGTCGGCTTTCTCTCGATCTTCCTGTTGGATATGCTGCACTGACCCGGTTCCTGCGGGCCGGTAGTGTGTCGCGTCAGGCCGGCTTCCCCCGATGGCGGGGCTAGCGCCGGTAATAAACGGGACGGTTCGGATCTGGGACAGCCCGGCCGGCGGCCGTCGCAGGCCCCTGGAGCCTCCCGCCGGCTGAGTGTACGGCCGTCACCCAGCCCGGCGGGCCCACACCAGCCCCCCAAGGACGACTGTCAGCGCGATGAGCAGCCCAAGGAGGTGCCACTGGGTAGCCCAGTAGGGGACGGGGGCGACCCCGACGAGCGTGGTGAACAGTAGCGATACGCCGGGAATCTCCACCCGCTCGGTCTGGCCGGTTACCACCGCCGGTGTCTCGACGCTGGCGGTGCGGTTCAGCGTCACCGCCTCGCCGTCGGGCAGCCGGTCGGCCTCGTACGGGATCGACGTCTGGCCGGTGCGGTACTGCCAGACGAGCGTGCCGTTGGGCGTCAGCTCGACTACCCGGCTGTTGTAGGTGTCCGTGACGAGGAGGTTGCCGTTCGCGAGCCGGTCAGCGTCGCGCGGCCAACTGAACGCCACGCCGCCGGCGCTGGTGTAGTTGACCACCGGCCGCCAGCGGCCGTCCTGTTCGGCGAGGATCGTTACCCGGTCGTTTTTCGAGTCGGCGACCATCACACGGCCGTTGCCGAGCCACTGTGGGTTGTGCTGTTCTTGCATCACGTCGGGGTTGCCACAGCGGACGTCGCCGTCGGCGCCGGGCACCAGTCCGCGGCCGCCCAGCAGACAGCTCTCCTCGGGGCCGCCCCGGTCGGCGTTGATGACGTCGACGACGCCGGCGCCCCGCTCGATGACGAGCAGCTGGTTGGCGTTGCGCACGGAGACGAGATACCGCTCCTCGCCGATGCGGTCGACGTCGTTGATATGGAGCCAGTCGCGGCTCGTCGGGTCCGTCGGCGGCTCGTAGAAGTCGGAGGCGTTCCACTGCCAGGTGATCGCGCCGCTGCGGTCGACGGCGAACACCCGTTCGGCGACCATATCGGCAACGAGCACCTCGCCGGAGGGGAGTCGCTCGACGTCGTGCGGCTCGGAGTTGTGTGTCTGGGGCACCGGGAACGTCCACTCGCGCAGCAGCGTCCGGTTGGCGGTGTCGTACACCCGGAAGCCGCCGTGGGGACACGGTGAGGCGTAGGGGCCACAGTCGACACGGCCTTTCTCGATGAACGCGGTCATAACGCGGTCGCCCGGCAGCGGCGTCACGTCAAAGTTCGCCCACGACTCCCGCCCCTGCCACAGCGTGGTGCCGTCGCCGGCGACCAGTCGGGCGTAGCCCTGTCGACCGGTGAAGGGCCCCTGGAGGCCGACGATGGTCGTCCGGTCGATCGTCGCCTCGTCGGGTGCGTCGGTTGACGACGCGGGGGTCGCGACAGCACCGCCGGCCGGCCCCGCCAGTGCGGCGCTCGCGACGAGAAACACCACATAGCCGACGGCCACCGCCACTGCGAGTTGGCGGCCGGGGTGCCACTCACGGATGCCAGCGGCGATGTCGTCTGGGCGCACGGTCTCGTTCTCGGGACGGGTGGTTATCTGTTTTCAGGTTTTCGTTGCTCGATGACGCGGTCGTCGTGTCTCCCTATTTTGTCCTGACGTCGTCACGGTGCGATGCCACGTCAGGAGTAGAGCCCCCTGCACGAGGGGGCAGCGCGCAGGCTAGTGGGCTTCGAACCAGACGGCCACCGCGACGACGACGCCCGCCAGGGCGAGCGACACCGGCACGACGGGGACGGCGATCCCGAGGTTGACCGCGAACACCATCAGCTGGACGCCCAACAGGACCAGCATCGCCAGCGAGCCGACGACCCGGTCGTCCGCATCGCTGTCCACGTAGCTGAACAACAGACTCATGCCCACCACGAGCGCCGGCATGAGGAGGACGGCAACCGGCTTCGACGTGGTTCCGTCGGCGGTACCGGCCACGTTCCAGTGGGTCGCCATCTCTGTGGGGAGGCGGCCATACAGCACGGCCCCGACGGCAAGCATCACTGCGACGACGAGGGCCGCCACCTGCGTGTGGGCCGCGAGTCGGGTCCGAACGCCAGCCAGCATACCAGCGGTTCGTGCTGCAGCGGCGAAACGGTATCGCGTCCGCGTGTGTTCTGGCGGCCGGGCTGTGGGGCCGTCGCGGCGTCGAGCCGCTTTTTACTGCAACGGTGAGAAGGTCATTTGAGTCTCCGCCGGAGCCAAACCGCGGCGGTCACACACAGTACATATGTCATCGACCGAGAACTCAACGGACCTGCAATCGGCCGGGGCGGGCTGGACGCCGGCGCCGGTCGTCGACTGGATCGCCGCCGCGGTCATCGCAGTGGTCGGGCTCGTGTTCACCATCGGCGGGGTGACGCTCACGCTCGTCGTCGACCAGCGGCTCCTCGACGAGGCGGCCACGCCCGGCGAACTCACCGTGCTCGTGTACGAACGCCAACTCACCCAGGCCGAAGCCGCCGACTTCGCCGGCGCGGTCGTCGACTGGACCGGCGTTGGCCTGCTGGTGGCCGGCGTCGGCCTGGTGGCGTTTGCGATCGCGTACGTGCTCGCCCGCCGGCGCCCTGGCGGCACGCCCGGCGCGCTCGGGGCGGGCTGGGCGGCCGTCGTGCTCGGGGCAGTCGTCACGGCGGTGGCATCGTTCCTGCCGGCCTCGCCCGTCTTCGGCGGCGCACTCGCGGGCTATCTTACCCGTCCCGAGCCGGACACGGCGGTTCGCAGCGGCGCGCTCTCGGGGGTCGCGGCGACGTTGCCGCTGGTCGTCGTGTTGGTCTTCGTTGGCGTCGGGCTATCGCTCGGGCTGACCGAAATCGGCGCCGGCGGGCTCGGGGTCGTGGCTGTGATCGCGCTGCTGTTGGGCGGGCTCGTGACCGTCGCCGTGAGTGCGGCGCTGGGGGCGCTCGGCGGCTATGCGGGTGGGCGGCTGGCCGACCGCCGCGGTGTCGGCCGCACAGACCGGCTGTGAG
>CAYZJQ010000102.1:0-9274 GCA_964478805.1 uncultured Halobacteriales archaeon
ACGAGCCCTGAGGGATTTGAACCCCCGGCAACGTGGTCCGAAGCCACGCACTCTGTCCAGGCTGAGCTAAGGGCCCTGTTCGTCCGTAGCGGGCTACCGCTCAAAAGCCCTTCCATCACGTGGAGTGACCGACGCGCTCAAGTCGGGGCCGCGATAGCCCCGCGCATGGAGCGAGCCCGCGGCCTGCTTGAACTCACCCGGCCGGCCAACGCGGTCTCCGCGGCGATGCTGACGGCTATCGGTGCGGTGGTCGCCGGCCGTGGGTCGGCGTCGGGGCTCCTGCTCGACGTCTCGCCGCTCGCCCGGGCGGTGGCGGCCGTCGTCGCGACGGCCCTTGCGGTCGGCGCGGGCAACGCGATCAACGACTACTTCGACCGCGAGATCGACCGCGTGAACGCGCCTGCGCGGCCCATCCCTCGGGGGGCCGTTGCGCCCCAAGTCGCGCTCGGCTTCTCGGTCGTGTTGTTCCTCGCGGCCGTCGCGTTCGCTTTGGTGCTCCCAGCATTGGCCGTCGGCATCGCGGTCGTGAACCTGCTTGCACTGGTGGCGTACACGGAGCTGTTCAAGGGGCTGCCAGGTGTTGGTAACGCGGTCGTCGCCTACCTTGGTGGCTCGACGTTCTTGTTCGGCGGCGCGGCGGTTGGCGGCCCGCTCGCGGCAGTGCTCGTCCTCTTCATGCTCGCCGCGCTAGCGACGTTCGCACGCGAGGTGGTGAAAGATGTCGAAGATGTAGCCGGCGACCGTCAGGAGGGGCTCAACACGCTTCCGATCGCGTACGGGAGTCGGACGGCGCTGTGGGTCGCGGCGGTCGCGCTGGGCGTCGGCATCGCCGCGAGTCCGGCGCCATATCTACTTGCCGGGTTTGGCATCGCGTATCTGCTCGCGGTCGGCGTCGCCGACGCCGTGATGCTCGCTGCGGCCTACTGGAGCTTTGATGATGCAACACGTGGTCAGACGTGGCTGAAGTACGGCCAACTGCTCGCCGCAGGCGCGTTCGTTATCGGCCGGATAGCGTGAGCCCCGATGAGACAGCCGTCGTCCAAAGGAAAACGCTAAACCCGTTCGGCCGGCCAGATACGGCAATGCGATGGGTCGATCGGGTGGCCCCACCGCGGACGGGGGACCGCGATGTATGAGCTTGGAGCCCCGCTGGAGGACATCACGGTCGCGCCTGGAACCAGTCTGCTCCTCTCTGGGCCGCCGCTCGCCGGCAAGACGACACTCGGCTACGACCTGCTTGTGAACGGTGTTGAGCGCGGGGAGGGCGCGATCGTCGTCTCCAACAAACACAGCGCCGAGCGGCTCCGCCGCGACCACGAACGGCTCTTCGGTACTGATGTGCCCGTCGGTATCGTCGACTGTGTGACGAAACAGCAGGGCCACGGTACCATTGCCGATACCGACCTCGTCCAGTACGCCTCCTCGCCGGAGGACATGACCGGCGTCGGCATCAAGTTCTCTGAACTCCTCGAGGCGTTCTACACGGAGCGGGGATACACGCGAAACCGCGCGCTGTTCGTCTCTGTCTCCACCCTCCTGATGTACTCGGACCTCCAGACGGTGTTCCGCTTTCTCCACGTGTTCACTAGTCGTATCGAGAACGCGGATGCGCTCGGTCTCTTCGTTCTCCAGTCGGAGGCCCACGAGGCACAGACGATCAACACGCTCTCGCAGTTGTTCGACGGTGTCGTTGAGGTCGACGACGAGGGTGACCTGACGGCGAACCTTCCGTGACGCGGCGACCACACGGGCGCGCCACGCTTTTCGCCCCCGGCGGCCTGACTCAGGTATGCCCACGACCAGCGACGCTGACGTGACAGAGTTGCTCGACGCCGAGACGGTCGCCGTCGTCGGCTGTTCGTCCACGCCCGGCAAGGCAGCGCACGGCGTCCCCAAGTATCTTCAAGAGCATGGCTACCGAGTCGTCCCGATCAACCCGACGACCGACGAGGTGCTTGGCGAGCGCGCGTACGACTCACTCTCGGAGGTTGAAGAGGAGATCGACATCGTCGACGTGTTCCGCCCGAGCGATGAGGTCTCCGGCATCGTTGACGAGGTGCTCGCGCGCGACGACGTCGCCACCGTCTGGCTGCAGTTGAACATCCGCGATGACGCAGCCGGCGAGCGCGTCGAAGCCTCCGGCCGGGCCTTCGTCCAGGACCGGTGTATCAAAGTCGAGCACGGCCGCCTCGTTGGATAGGTCAGTCCCTGTTGAGACACTCCCTGACCGGGTCCGTGACCTCAGCCGTCACGGCGTAGGGGTCAGTCTCTTTGGCGAGGATAGCATCGACGTAGGCTTCGATACCGCCCTGCGCGTCGATCTCGGCTTCGAGTAACGCGGCGGCTTCCTCGCGCAGGAGCCGACGGATCTCCTCGCGTGTCCGCTCGCGCTGTCTGGCCTCAAACTCGCCGGACGTCTCCAACCACTCCCGGTGGTCGACGAGCGTCTCCAGGAACTCGTCGACCCCCTCGCCGGTCTTTGCGACCGTCTCGATAATAGGAGGTTGCCAGCCTTCATCGTTCCCGGACTCGTTCCCATCGCTTTCATCGCTGTCGACCGTCGACTCGTCGACTCCGTGGTGGCCTGCGGTCCCCGCCAGCGGGGAGGCGTCACGCATGTGGACCATCTCGCGCAACTCCTGAACGGTCCGGTCGGCACCGTCCATATCAGCCTTGTTAACGACGAACACGTCGGCGATCTCAAGAATGCCGGCCTTCAGCATCTGGACGTCGTCACCCGAGGACGGCGGCACTAAGACCGCGACGGTATCGGCGGTACCGACGATGTCGACTTCGTTCTGGCCAGCTCCCACGGTCTCGATAATGATGCGGTCCTTCCCGAAGGCGTCAAGCGCCTTCACCGCGTCCGTGGTCGCCGTCGAGAGCCCGCCGAGTGTGCCACGCGCCGACATCGACCGAAAGAACACGTCCATGTCGCCGACGTTCGACGCCATCCGGATGCGGTCGCCCAGCACCGCCCCGCCGGAGAACGGCGAGGAGGGGTCAATGGCGATGACACCGACCGTCTCACCGCGGTCGCGGTAGGTCTCGGCCATTTTGTCGACGAGCGTCGACTTTCCCGCGCCGGGCGAACCGGTGATGCCTACGACGGTCGCGGAGCCGGTATGTTCGTGGAGCTGGCTCACCAGCTCGCGATAGCCCGGCGACCGGTTTTCGATCTTCGAGATAACGCGCGCCAGCGCCCGGTGTTTCCCCGCGAGCAGCTCGTCGATGAGTCGGTCGGTCTCCGTCGCCTCGCTCATCGCTCGGGTGCGTTCTCGCGGACGAATTCGATGGTTTCCGCCATCGAGGAGCCGGGGCCGAAGATCTCCGCGACGCCCAGCTCCCGCAACTCGGGGCGGTCCTCTTCAGGGACGATCCCGCCGACGAGGATGAGCGTGTCATCGAACGCGTCGTACTGTTTCAGTCCGTCGATGATCTTCGGGACGAGAGTGTCGTGAGCCCCCGAGAGAATAGAGATGCCAACCACGTCAACGTCCTCTTGGACCGCGGCTTGGACGATCTCGTCGGGCGACTTGTGAAGTCCGGAGTAGATGACCTCAAAGCCCGCGTCGCGGAACGCTCGCGCGATAACGTGTGCGCCGCGGTCGTGGCCGTCAAGCCCGACCTTGGCGACCAGACAGCGAATGGTCCGCTCTTCCGTCTCGGACGTGCTCATACTCTGTCGTGCGGCTCCGGGTGGTTTCACGCTTACGGAGGTGCGAGCGTCCTTCGGACGGGGTGTCTGAGGGCACGCGGGCGTGGACTCACCCCCGGACGACCGGAAACGGAACCGCTACGTGTCGCGGTCCCGAATCGCAGGTATGGCCACAGCGGACGCCTCCCCGGTGAAGCGTCACCCACGCGTCACCGTCGCCCTGCTCACCATCGTCGGCTACGTACTCGTCGTCGGAACGCTGTACGTCGGTCTCCCCATCTATCCGACTATCGATCTGGGCACCGTGAACCTGCTCGCGGACGCGATCGCCGTTGTCAACACCCTCACTGTCGGCTGTCTTGTGGCCGGCTGGTACTTCATTCGACGGGGTGACGTGCGGCGACACCGCGCGTTCATGATCGCGGCCTTTTCGCTCATTCTCGTCTTCCTCGTGATGTACCTGCTGAAGACGGGGGGTGGCGGTCGCAAGGAGTTCGTTGGCCCCGATACCGCCGCATTAGTGTATTTCGTGATGCTTGCGGTCCATATCGTCCTCTCCATCGTATCCGTTCCGCTCGTGCTCTACAACGTCGTGGTCGGGCTCACCCATACGACCGAGGAAGTGAAACGCACCGCCCACGCAACGGTGGGCCGCATCACTGTGGTTGTCTGGTCGGTCTCACTCACCCTCGGCGTGCTTGCATACGTGCTTCTTAATCACGTCTACGGGTACGAATTCGTCCGAGTGACCGGCTTTTGAGGGCTTCGTAGCAGCGGTCTGGCCACCATCGCGCACGACCGCTCGCAGGTTATGTTTCGACCACACTTACCACGCGTTAGTGTGTGGCAGCTTGCTACACCACTGATATGACAGAACTCGACTCACAGCAGCTGTACGAGGCGACCATTCCGTCGGTCGTCTCGGTGTACGTCAACGTTGGTGACCGACGTCGCCGCGGCTCCGGCTCGGGGTTCGTCTTCGCCGCCGAGCAGCCTGGCTCGTCGAATCGCCGGGCGACGTCCACCGGAAATGGATACGTTCTCACAAACGACCACGTTGTCGGCGATGCGGCGGAGGCCGAACTCCGCTTTGCGGACGGCCAGTGGCGCGTCGGCCGCGTCGTCGGTCACGACCGCTACACCGACCTCGCGGTGCTCGCCGTCGACGACCTACCGGAGGCCGCGGCCCCGCTCGAACTCGCCGACGATCCGCCCAAGCCCGGGGCGCCGGTCGCCGCCTTCGGCAACCCGATGGGGCTGGACGGCTCGATCTCCGTCGGTGTCGTGTCTGGTGCCAACCGGTCGATGCCGACCGGTAACGGGTTTACGATCCCCGACACAGTCCAGACGGACGCAGCTATCAACCCCGGCAACTCAGGCGGCCCGCTCGTCGACGCCGCGGGCCGAGTCGTCGGCGTCAACCGTGCGAAGGGCGGCGACAATATCGGCTTTGCCGTCTCCGCTGCCGTCCTCGCCCGGGTCGTCCCCGCGCTGATCGCCGACGGCAGATACGACCATCCCTACCTCCGCGTGCGGACGCTCGACGTCTCGCCGTCGGTGGCACGCGCGAACGGGCTCGACGAGCCCCGGGGCGTCCTCGTCGTCGACGTGGCCGAGGGGCCCGCAGAGGGCGTCCTCCACGGCTCGCGGACGACCCGGCGCGTCGACGGCGTCGAGGTCCCTGTCGGGGGCGACGTTATCCTCGCGGTCGACGGCGAAGCGACCGACTCCCACGAGGCGCTCCTCCGACACCTCCTTCTCGAAGCCGAACCCGGGCAGGCGGTTACCCTCCGCTTGCTGCGCCGCGGTGTCGAGACAACAGAGGCGGTCGTTCTCGCGACGCGGCCAGCACCGGAACAGCGCCGCCGCGGACGCCGTCGTCGTCAGGCGCGGTCTCGCGGGAACGACCGCCGTGCTCCTGATCGCGACGACTCTGGCGTGGATATCCCCGTCCGGTAGTCCCGCTACTTCCCATCCGCCCGCTCGCGGACGTGCTCGACGAGCGCCGTCGCGCCATCCGGCCCAGCCCACCGCTGGTCGGTCTCCTCGGCCCAGTCCCTGAGCGCCTCGCTCGCCCGTTCGACCTGCTCGCGCACCTCGTCGCCAGCGGGGTCGCTCGTCACGCGCACCCATCCGGCTTCGAACCCGTAGCCGATGCCGACGACACGGCTCTCGCGTCGTTCAGGCCCGTTCTCTCCCGCTCGCTGCTCCACGGGCTCCCGTCCGTCGCCCGCATTCTCCTCCTTGCCGGGCGTCACGAGCACCGCGACGGGCACGAGCTTCCGGTCCGTCCCCTCTATGTCGAAGACAGCCCCCGGAAACACCGCACGGAAGCGACCGCTCTCGTTCAGCTCCTGGAGCTCGGCGAGCTCGAACGGCCGGTCCGGCAGCGAGGACAGGTGCATACCCTCGCTGGCGCTCCTCTCGACAAACACCTGCCGGTTTCCGGCTCAGTCCGTCCGCGGGATCGCGACCGCGCCGGCGACAAAGAACGCGACTGCGAGCCCCGCGAGCACCGCGAGGTTAAGTTCCGCCGTCAGCAGGGTGACCGCGACTCCCGGGTCACCGTATGTCGCCGCGCGCACCCCCCGCGAGAAGTAGGTGAGCGGCGAGAGCCACAGCGGGAGCCAGTCCGGGAGGAGTGTAGGCGGGACGAACGTCTCCGAGAGGAACAGCAGCGGGAGCGCGACCCCGTTCGAGGCGGCGATGACGCCGTCTTGTGAGTCGGCGACCCGCCCGAGCACCGCTCCGAGCCCGCAGAACAGCGCGACGCCGAGTGCGACGAATGGGACGAGCAGCGGCGAGGGGGTCACCTGCGCGCCGGTGGTGGCGACGATCAGGAGGAGGATCCCGACCGCGGCCGCGCCGATAACGCCGACGTTCACGAGCGTCTGGCCGAGCAGCCACTCCCAGCGCCGGAGCGGCGTCGTCGCGAGCTTCTCGAAACGGTTCCCCTCGCGGTGGCGCGCAACCTCGCTGCCCACCCGCGACAGCGGCGTGAACAGGACGACAACCGCGAGGTAGCCGGGGACGTAGTAGCCCGGCGGCTCCGTGAACAGCCCGCCCGACCCGCCCGTCGTCCCAATCAGCGCCCCGAAGATGAGGATGATGATGGCTGGGAAAAAGAACGTGAAGAACACCGCCGTCCGCCGACGCAGGAACGACCGCCCGGCGGCGACGGTCTCCGCGCGGATTCTGCGGCGGCTACCCATCGCCCACCTCCTGGGGGTCGCCACCCGCGCCGACCGCCTGGCCAGTCAGTTGAAGATACACCTCTTCGAGGTCCGGCTGGCGCCACAGCAGGCCGTCGTAGTCCACCCCGGCGGCCCCCAGCGCGTCCGCGAGGTCGCCGAGGTCCTCGGGGGCCACGTCGTCAACGACGAGCCGGCGCTCGTCGGGCACGAACCCGTAGCCTGCCTCGGCGAGCGCGGCGCGGGCGCCTGCCTCGTCGTCGGCCCGGACCTCGACGCGGGGAGCCCCGCCGTGCTCGGCGACGAGCGCCGACGGGGCTCCTTCCGCGACAAGCCGGCCGTCCGCAAGCATTCCGACGCGGTCGCACAACTGCTCCGCTTCCTCCATGTAGTGGGTCGTGACGACGAGCGTCGCGCCCGCGGCCGCGAGCCCCTCGAGCAGCCCCCAGATGTCGCGGCGGCCCTGCGGGTCGATACCCGTCGTCGGCTCGTCGAGAAAGAGCACGTCGGGGTCGTTCACCAGCGCAGTGCCAACGCAGGCACGCCGCTTCTGCCCGCCCGAGAGCTTCTCGTAGTGGGTGTCCGCGCTCTCGGCCAGCCCCACGTCCGCGAGCACCGCGTCCACGGCACGCGCCTCGTCGTACAGGCCAGCGTAGTAGGCGAGCAGTTCGCGGGCGGTGAGGCGGCTGGGCGGCGCGAACTCCTGAGGCAGCAGGCCGATCCGCTGTGGGTCCGCGTTCGCAGGGGCAGCTCCGAGCAGCTCCACCTCGCCCTCGGGGTCGGTCGTCCCCGTGAGCGCGCGGACGAGCGTCGTCTTGCCAGCACCGTTGGGGCCGACGAGCCCGTACACCTCGCCCGCGGCGACGGAGAGGGACACGCCGTCGAGCGCGACCGTGTCGCCGTAGCGCCGGCGCACGTCGCGCGCACTGACGACCGCCTCGGTGCCCACGCTCACAGCGCCCCTCGCACGCGCCGGACCACCTCGTCCACGTCGTACTCGTCGTCGGCCAAGTCCCAGACGATCTCGCCGCCCGCTCGCGGCCGGCGGCCGCTCCCGCTGTCGGCGGAGCGAGGCTCCGCGCTGTCCACCCGGACCTGCAACACGCCGCGGTCGCCGGTGACCAGCGCCGCGCGGTCGAGTCGGTCGCCGAGCGTCGACAGCACGGCACGCTGGAGCTCGAGCGCGCGGCCGAGGTAGCCACAGGGGACGCAGTACTCGATCTCGACGACGGCGCCGCCGGTCGTCTCACTCATACCTCTGGTAGGACCGTCGGGGCACAAGCGCCCTGCGGTTCGTCCCTACCCCAGCCGTGCCCTGAGTCGAGCGAGTTCGGCCGCGCCGGGACGCCACCGCAACAGGAGCACACTCACCACGAACACGACCGTCGAGAGCCCGTAGGCACCCTGTCCGATTGTGGCGGCGAACGTCGCGCTGCCGGTGACTCCCGAGACGAGCGCTGCGAGCAGTGGGAACGAACACGAGACACACGAAAATAGGCCGACGAGACCCGCGGCGGCGGAGCCGGAGAGGTCGACGACGGTGGCGTACACCAACAACGCAAGCGCAAGGTAGCCCGCGAACTGGTAGGGAATGAAATTCACGACAAGCCAGTCGCCGCTATACAACACCGCCGGCGCAAAGCCGGGGGGCACCTGATAAGTGACGACACGCAGCCCTGTCGCGAGGTCGCCGATGCCTGGAACTACAAGTCCGCCCGCGTACGCGAGCAGGAGGAAGTAGCCAGCAGCGACGAGTATGCCGACAACCCGACGCTGGAGCGGTGCGGACGGCCGCTCGACGGTTCGGTAGACCCACCATGAAACGTTCAACCACACCCACGGAACGGCGACAAGAACGAGAAAGCGTGGCGAGGACGGCGGGCCGGTCACTACCGCGAAGTATGCGAGCACGATCAAGAGCTCGGCATTAACGACGGCGGCCCAAAACAGCGCCGTCTCACGGCTCGGCCGAAACTTGGCAAGGGTGGCGGTACTCATAGTGCGAGCGAGTCGACAACAACAGCCACGAGCAGCGCGCCGAGGTAGGCGTTCGAGGCGTGGAAGGCGCGGAATGCGGCCGACTCTGTCCGCTCACGGTGGAGGCGGACGACGGCATAGAGGAACACTGCACCGAACAGGACCGTTGTCGCAGCATAGACGAGGCCAAGCCCCGAGACTGCTGCGAGCCCACTGGCAGCGGCGAGTGTCGCGGCGAGATACCAGAGGACGTGTTTACGCGTTGTCGTCTCGCCGCGGACGACGGGCATCATCGGGAAGCCACCGCGTTCGTAGTCCTCCTTGTACGCCAGCGCGAGGTTATAGAAATGCGCTGGCGTCCACAGGAAGATGACGCCCGCAAGCACGATGCCCGGTACCCCTACATCGCCGGTGACGGCCGCCCAGCCGATCAGCGCAGGAAGCGCGC
>CAYZJQ010000103.1:0-9145 GCA_964478805.1 uncultured Halobacteriales archaeon
GCCCGCCGCGGTCGCTAAGCCGGACGCCTGGCGGGAGCCGTGGTGAGGCTTCGATGTCGGCGTCAGCGAGCAGATCAGTGACGAGCGCGTCGGCGAGGTCGGCGTCGGGCCAGACACCACAGTAGGTGGCCGACCCGTCGCCCGCGTCGTTCCGCGTGACTGCGGGCCGACCGACCGCCATGCCGGTGTCGTGGGTGGCCACCACGGTGGTCTCGGCGGCCGGCTCAAGCCACTCGGCCCACACCGACGCCTCGTATGCGTCGCCGTCGAGCGTGACCGACAGCGGTACGTCGGCCGGGAAGCTCTCGTGTTGGTCGACCGTGACGCCCGCGAGGTCCGCGAGCGGGCCCGGTGCGAGTTGGTCGTGGAGCTGGTTAGCCGGCGTCTTCACCCCCGAGCGCGCCCCGAGGAGGAGCGTGCCGCCGTCGTGGACGTAGCGCTCGAGATGCGTCGCTAGCCCGTCATCGGCGAGGTGGAGCGTGGGGGCGACGACCGCCGCGTACTCGTCGAGGGCGGTCTCCGGATGGATGCCGTCGACTTGGATGCCGCGCGCCCTGAGCGCCCGGTAATACGTCCGGAGGTGCGCCCAGTAGTCGAACTCCGGAGCGTGCGGCTGGGCGCTGATCGCCCACCAGTCTTCGTAGTCGTGCAGCAGTGCAACGGGTGCGTCAACAGGGTCGGCTGTGAGGCCCTCGAGTTCACTCGCCGCCGTCGTCGCGTCGGCGTAGCCGCGGTCGGGCGCACCGTCCTGTTTCCGGAGGCCGGCATGGTACTGTTCCTGGCCCTGGCGACAGCGTCGCCACCGGAAGTACACCACTGCGTCGGCACCGTGGCCGACGGCATGGTGGGCCCACAGCCGCATCGCCCCGTCACCCGGCTGCGGGCAGTGCGGCGGCCAGTTGATGTCGCCTGGCTGTTGTTCCATCACCCAGAACGGCGCGTCGTTCGTGCCGCGATACAGGTCATGGTTCAGCCCGATCTGGTCGGGGTCGCCCGCGCGGTACTCGTCCATCGTCGGGTCGCCCGATCGTCGGTCTTGGACGAATCCCGTTGGGTAGGAGTCCCAAGTGACGAGATCGAGATCGTCGGCCACCCGGTGGGCATCGAGCGTCTCGAAGTCGCCCATGAAGTTGTGCGCGACGAACCAGTCGCCGGCTTCCCGAATAAGATCGGCGTGGAGCTGGTTGTACGTAATGACGCTGTCGGTCGCAAAGCGGTGGTAGTCGAGCAGGTGCGAGGGGTGGTGATCAGATGGCGTCGGCCGAGGCGGCTCCACAGCATCAAAGGAGCCGTACTGCTGGCTCCAGAACGTCGTCCCCCACGCCTCATTGAGGTGGTCGATATCAGTGTAGCGGTCGGCAAGCCACGCCGAGAAGGCGTCGCTACAGTCCGCACAGTAACACCGGACGGTGCCGTGGCAGCCGAACTCGTTGTCTGTCTGCCAGCCGACGACTGCTGGCGTGTCGGCGTAGTGGTCTGTCATCGCGGAGACGATACGCCGGGTTTCCTCGCGGTACGTCGTAGAGTTGAAACAGTAGTGGCGGCGCGAGCCGAAGTGGCGCGGCGTGCCGTCGGGGGCGGCCTGCAAGATGTCGGGCTGCTCGTCGACGAGCCACTTGGGCGGCGTCGCTGTCGGCGTGCCGAGCACGACGTCGAGCCCGTGGTCCGCCAGTAGCTCGACGGCGTCGTCGAGCCAGCCGAAGTCGAGAGCGCCACGCGTCGGCTCGAGCGCGGCCCACGAGAACTCGGCCATACGGACGATCTCGATGCCCGCGTCGGTCATCTGAGCGGCGTCGGTCGCCCACCGCTCGCGCGGCCAGTGTTCGGGAAAATAACAGACGCCGACCGCTGGCGTCTCCCGAGAGGGAGTGGTCACGCTTGCTCACCCCGCTCGAACGGCACGGTCGTACGCCCAGGTGTCGCTGTGACACGGACGGTATCGACACCCTCGTTCTGGGTATCGGGATCCGTCCAGCCGTCGGGGACGACGACGACCAGTTCCATCGGCCTGGGCGCGTCGAGGTCGACGTGCAGGCGGCCTGTGTCGGCGTCCCAGTCGACCGCTGTGACCTGGTCGACCGCGTTCGCGAGGTGATCGCTGCCGATGAGGTGGGGCCGGTCGCGAGCAGGCGCACAGTGGAGCAGCGCGACGCCGTGGGGGTCGACGACCCGCTCGGCGGGCACGTCGACCAGCCGCTCTGTGAAGGGGTCCCAGCAGCGAGCCGGGCCGTCGATTCGGTTGCCCGCCTGGAGGTCAACCGGCTCAGCGGTGTCGGCCCAGTTGAACACCGCCAGTGCGAGCGCGCCGTCGGCTGCCCGCTCGGCGACGAGTCGGTCGGGGAGTTCGGTCCGCCCAACGCCCTCGACGTCCCCGTCAGTGACGGGCGGGAACGTCCGCTCAAGCAGGCGACGACCAGCGTCGTTGATCTCGCTGAGGGCGTCGCTGAATACGTTCGCGCCGCCGGTGAGCGCGACGACGGCTGCGAACGCGCGGCGCTCGGCGTCGGACAGGTCCGTGGTCGCCCGCACCAGCTGGCAGTCAGGGTCGTTCACCCAGAGTCGGCGGTGACAGAACTGCCGATTCACGACGTTGCGAACGGCGTTCTCGTGGGCCGGCTCGCTCGCTAGCCCGTTCGGGTCGCGCCAGTACGGTGCCGTGTCGGGGCCGACCCGCATCGCGTCGACGAGCCCGACGCTGGGGAACTGTGGTGCCCCACACCCAAGGACGAAGGTGTCATCGCCCACAGCCGTCCGGATCGTCTCAAGCCCGCGCCGGTACGCCTCGGCGCGAGTGACGTCGTCTCGGCGCTCGCCCGGGAGGGCCGCCGCGTAGAGGAAGTCGAGCTTCAGGTAGGAAAACCCCCACTCGTCGACGACGGTCGCGAACGTCTCTTGAAGCCACGCCCGCGCCTCCGGGTGGGTGGTGTCGAGCCCGTACATCGGGCCGTGGCGCTCGCCGGCATCGACCGGCTCGCCGTCCTCGGTGACGAGCCACTCTGGGTGGGCGGCCGCCAGCTCGGAATCGCCCTGGACGTAGAAGGGGGCGAGCCACAGGCCGGGGCGGTAACCGGCGGTCTCGATGTCCGCACGGAGGTCGGCCATGTCGTCGAACCCCGACGCGAGGCTGCGCCAGTCACCGAACGCGGTTTCGTAGCCGTCGTCGATCTGGACGACATCAACGGGTGCGTCCCACGCGTCGAGTGCCGCGAGGTTCGTCCGGACGTCGTCGGCAGTCACCTCGGTGAAGTAGTGGTACCACGAGCACCAGCCGGTCGGTGCTGTCTCGGGAACGCGGGCGTCCATCCGGTCGCCGACCGCCGAAGCGGCTGCAGCGAGGCCATCGTCGACCGCCCGCGTCGCGTCCATCCGGAGAGTCGCCCCCTGTCGCGTCCCACCCGGGTGGATCGTCACACCGTCGCCGGGACAGACTGCCGACAGCCGGGCGGTATCGGCCGCGACGTCGATGTCAAACCGCGCGAGATAGGTGTCGTGGTCGAGGAACGCGAGCGTCAGCGGGCCGTGCTCGCCGTCGAAGGCAGTGAGATAGTGGCTTGTGTGTGTCGCGTCAGGCGCCGCGAGGTCGCAGTTCTGCGGCTGGTTGTGTGGCGGCTCGGCCGGGAACTGTTCGTCAAGCGGGAGCGTCCCCGTCGCCGTCCACGACTGGTAGCCGTGCTCGAACACGTCGTCTGTGCCGTCGAACGGCGTCGTCACCGCCGACAGCGGCGCGAACGCGTCGAGCGTCACCGGGGCCTCGCCAGTGTTTGTCACCGAAACCGTCACGTCGACCGCCCGGTCAGCGGCGGCGAGCCGGACCGTCGTCTCGAGCAAGCCCTCGTGGGTGACGCGGACGCCGCGACAGTCATCGGTGACCGTTACCTCGGCGTCGGGGATCGGCAGCCGTTCGCCGTCGACGGCCACTGCGAGCCGTCCCTGTGCGAGGGTCGTCTCATCGCGGGAGATGGTCAGTTCCGCGGTCGCAGGGTCGTAGGTGACGGTCGTGGCGGCCGCGATACGTTGGACCGTCATCGCTCGCCCTCCCGGCGTGCCCGGTAATCGGGGAGCTGGTCGTCCTGCATGACGGCGCTGCGGCCGCCGTCGACCGTGAGATGAGCGCCGGTGACGAAGCCGGCCTCGTCGCTGGCGAGGAACGCGACCGTCGCGGCCACGTCGGCCGGCGTCCCCAGCCGTCCGGTCGGGTGCTTGCCCGCCAGCTCACGGCGGTCGTCGTCGTCGAGCGCGTCGAGCGTGCGGTCGATTGCGACCCAACCGGGGTTGACGGTGTTGACTCTGACCGTCGGGCCGAAATCCAGCGCCATCGCCCGCGTCATCCCGTTGATACCCGACTTCACCGCGTTGTAGGGGAACATCCCGGGCATCGTGCAAAACGCGTGATTCGAGGAGACGTTGACGATGGCCCCCTCGTCCATCGCGGCCTCGGCGGATTTCGCCGCGAGCCAGTACGACCGAAAGTCCGTCTCGACGATGAACGCCCAGTCGTCGAGTGTCGCCTCGCCAGCGCCGGTGTTCGTCTCGACGCCCGCGTTGTTCACGAGCACGTCGAGCCCGCCGTACGCGTCGACAGTCGCCTCGATGAGCGTCGCGATGTCGTCGGGGTCGCGCACGTCGGCACGGACGAACCGCGCTTTGCCGCCCGCCTCACGGATGTCAGCCGCGACCGCCTCGCCGTCCGGCCGAGTGCGGCCGGTGACGACTACGGCTGCGCCTTCCGCGGCGAGCCGGTGGGCGACTCCCTCACCGATACCGCGCGTCGACCCGGTGACGATGGCGACATCATCGGTGAACCGCGTGGCGTCGACGCGCACACTCACGCAGCGCCACCTCCGGGTACCGGAGTGGTCGGGCGTTGGGCGGGCGATGCGGGGTGGGACTGCCGTGGTCGTGAGAGTGTCTGTGACATGCATTGAATTGGGGGTAGCTCGACGCGTCCCGCGAGCCAACCAGCTGGGCCGTGTGGGGCCCGGGGGTGGCCGCGAGACACGCGATTTATACAGCGACCTCGCGTTGGTCGGGCGAGATGAGCCGGGAGGTGACGCCGGGGGCGGTGCTCCGCGCCGCAGCACGGGTCGTCTACGGCGACCTGGTGACCATCGTGGCGACGAGCCTCGCGTTCGTGCTGGCGTCGTTGCCGGTGGTGACGCTCGGAGCCGCGCTGTTGGCGCTCGTCGACACCTGGACGGCCATTGTCACTGCGCGCGACACGGGCGCTCCAGTGACGGAGCGTGGCCGCCTCCGGCTGTTCGCACGGTCGTTCAGGCGCAATCTGCGAGCCGGCGTGCCGTACAGCGTCGTCCTCGTCGTGGTCACCGGACTGACGGTCGTGTACGCGGTCGTCGGGGTGGCACGCCGGTCCGGACTGTTCGTCCTCGCGGCCGTCGTCGGTGGGTACATCGTAATCGGCGTGACGCTGTGGTGTCTGCGAGCCGCCAGTATCCAGGTCCGGGCCGAGCCCGCCCTGCCGTTCCGCACTACGGTCGCACAGGCAGGCGTGATGCTGGCCGACCGGCCGTACTTCGCCGTGCTCATCGCGACGCTCGTGGCCGTCCTCGTGGTCCTCGGCGCGCTGGTGCGCGTCGCCGTACCGCTGTTGGTGCCGGCCGTCCTCGCGGTCGTTGAGGTGATAGCCTTCGAAGAGCTTGCCGGCGAGGGGGCTGCCGCGGTGCGGGAAACGTACCGTTCGTCGTGAGCGTGGGCTCACCCTTTCATCCCGCTCAGCGTCATACCGCGGATGAAGTACCGCTGTGCGGACATGAACACGATGATGACTGGCCCGACGATGACGGCTGCCGCAGCCATCACCAGACCCCACTCGGTGAAGTACTGGTTGCGGACGGCGTACAGCGCCACGGGGAGGGTGTACATCGACTCGCCGTTGGCGATGATCAGCGGCCACTCGAAGTTCTTCCAGGTCGTCACAAACGTGTAGATGCCAAGCGTCGCGAGCGCGGGCTTCGCAAGCGGGAGGTACACCTTGTAGAACGTCTGGAACTCGTTGCAGCCGTCGATCTTCGCGGCGTCGCCGAGTGCCGACGGCAGCCCCTTGAAGTGCTGGCGTAACAGGAAGATGCCGAGCGGGTTGGCGATCAGCGGTGCGATGAGCCCCTTGTAGGTGTTTACCCACCCGAGGTTCGACAGTAGCACATAGACGGGAATGAGCGTCACCATCGCAGGCACCATCACGGTCGCCACGAAAAGCAAAAACAGCTTCTCGCGGCCGACGAACTCGATCTTCGCCAGGGCATAGCCCGCGAGGCTATCGAACACGAGGTTGAACAGGGTGACCGTCCCCGCGAACACGACCGTGTTGAAGAACCACAGGCCGACAGGCTCGCTCGCGAACAGCTCCTGGAAGTTCGCGAGCGTCGGCGTCGCTGGGATGAGCGACACCGCTCCCGCGGTCGGGTTGGCGCTGAACGCCGTCGACAGCATCCACCAGAACGGCAGCGACCACAACAGCGCGCCGAGGGTGACGCCAGCGTACAGCAGCGTCGTCCGCGACCAGTAGCCCGCACCCGCGGCGTCGTAACCGGGGTACTCGTAGTTCGAGCGGGCCATCAGTAGCTCACCTCCTCTTGCTGTTCCATCCGGTAACGATAATAACTGAACACGAAGACGACGCCGAACAGCAGGAACGCCATCGCGGAGGCGCGCCCAAAGCTCGACTGCTGGAACGCCGTCTCGTAGATCAACACGACCACCGTGGTCGTTGCCCGTGCAGGTCCCCCCTGCGCGAACGCGAGCGCGATGCCGAACACCTGGAAGGTGCCGATGATCGCGAGAATGGTCACAAAGAAGTGGGTGTTTCGGAGGTTCGGCCAGGTGACGTACCGGAGTCGCTGCCAGCCGGTCGCGCCGTCGATGCGAGCGGCCTCGTACAGCTCCTCAGGGATGTTCTGGAGCCCGGCGAGATACAGGATCATGTTGAATCCGATACCGCCCCACAGCCCGATGAGCATCAGCGCCGGGAGTGCGGTGTCCGGGCTGCCCGCCCACGGGTACGCCAGTCCGAGCGGCCGGAGGAACTCGTTGATGACGCCGTTCTTCGCCATCAGCCACCGCCAGATGACGCCGCTGGCGGCCGCCGATAGCATCACGGGCAGGAAGTATGCCGACCGGTACACCTTCTTGCCGCGGATACGGCTGTCGAGCGCGAACGCAACGAGAAAGCCCCCGATGATCTGCAAGGGGACGACCAGCGACGTGTAGATGGCCGTGTTGCGCACGGCGAACCACCAGAGGTTGTACGAGGGGCTGCCCAGCGCCGCCCAGTTGTCCGCCCACGGCGCCGGCGTCAGGACGTCGACATAGTTCTGTAAAGGCACCTGTACGCCGAACAGCATCATGTTCGCCGGTGTCGTCGTCCCCTGGAAAATGTTGTACGTCATGAACGAGAGGTACAGCGCGTATCCGATCGGCCCAAGCAGGAACACGGTGAAGACGATGATGTTCGGCAGGACGAACAGGAAGCCCGCGAGGTTGTTCTCCTCGCGGGGGCGGTCGAACAGGCCTGCAACGGCGGTCCGGAGCTTCGCCGCGAGCTTGCCGGGCGCGGCGAGTGTGCGGTCGATGGCGCTCACGGACGGTCACCTCCCGCTGCGCCCGGGCGGCCACCACTGTCGCCATCGATGACCCCCGGAGCGGTCACCTCCGTCCGCGTTCGGTTGAACACGGCCGTCCCAGAGTCGGCATCGAAGACGTGGATGTTGTCGGCGGGCAGTCGTGCCCGGACGCGATCGCCCTGGCGAACAACCTCCGAGCCGCCGATGGTGGCGACGATCTCGCCGAACTCATGGGTCAGGTGGACGACGTTCTCGTTGCCCATCGGCTCAACGATCCGCGCCGTGAACTCGGTGGTCCGCGGCCCCGACTCGTCGACCAAGACCACGTCTTCTGGGCGGATGCCCAGCCGGAGAGTCGTCCCCGGTGAGTAGGCAGCGAGCTGCTCGCGGTGGCTGTCGGTGAGGTCGTATGAAAACCCATCGAGTGAGAGCCGCTCGCCCTCGTAGGTTGCGTCGGTGAGGTTCATCGACGGCGACCCGATGAACGAGGCGACGAATTCGTTGTCCGGCTGGTAGTACAGCTCCATCGGCGTGCCGACCTGCTGGAGTTCGCCGTCGTTCAACACCGCGATTCGGTCACCCATCGTCATCGCCTCCGTCTGATCGTGGGTAACGTAGACGGTGGTCGCCTCAAGTTCGTCGTGCAACTGTTGGAGTTCCGTGCGCATTGTCGTGCGGAGCTTCGCGTCCAAGTTCGACAGCGGCTCATCCATCAGGAATACCGCGGGGTCACGCACGATAGCGCGGCCGAGCGCGACGCGTTGTTGCTGCCCGCCCGAAAGCGCGCGCGGGCGCCGGTCAAGCAACTCCGTGATGTCGAGCAGCTCCGCGGCCTCCTCGACACGACGGGTGATCTCGGGGTCGTCAAGGTCCGTCGCCATCTCGAGGCCGAAGCGCATATTCCCGCGACAGGTCTTCTGTGGATACAGCGCGTAGTTCTGGAACACCATCGCGATGTTCCGGTCCTTGGCCTTGACATCGGTGACGTCGCGGTCGCCGATACGGATACTCCCTTCCGAGACGGTCTCAAGGCCGGCAATAGTCCGCAGCGTCGTCGACTTGCCGCAGCCTGAGGGGCCGACAAGAACCAGGAATTCTCCGTCGCGGATGTCGATCGAAAGGTCGTCAACGGCGACGACGCTGCTGTCGTCGCCCTCGTACCGCTTCGTCACGCCATCGAGCGTGGTTCGTGCCATTGGTTACGCCTCTGTGCCCTAGAGGGCGTCGTTAATCTGCCGCTGTGCGTCCTTCATCGCGCTGTCGGGGGTCTTGTCGCCGGTGAGCGTCGCCTCGGCCTCTGTCATCAGCGTCGTGGTGACTTCTGACGTCTTCGGGCCGAACAGGAACGGCCGGCCAACATCGCCGAGCGACCCCAGGTTCTGGAGAAGTGGGCGATCGTTGTAGAAGTCACGCTCAAGCAGGGCCGGACGCGCCGGGAGCGCGTTACCGGTGGAGACCCAGTCCCACATGCCCTCCTCGCTGGTGAGCGCTTTCACTAGGCCGGCGGCTTGCGGGGCAGTGTCGGTGCCCGCCGAGGCGGACCACGCAGTCGTGAACACGATGGTCCG
>CAYZJQ010000104.1:0-9125 GCA_964478805.1 uncultured Halobacteriales archaeon
GTCTACGGCTCGGGCTCCCCCCGGCACGGGCGGTGACCGGTCGTGACGGCGTCGTCGCTGCCCGGCTCGCCGCCTGCACGCGCCGGCCGCGGTCACGCGTCGGAGAGGAACCGTGCCACTGACTCGTCGACCAGCCGTCCACCCTCGATGACCGCGTCGTGGCCCCACCCGTCGAGTCTGACGTGGCGTCCCCCGAGTTCCGCGGCGGCGGCCTCGAACGCCGCGTCGGTGAAGAACGGGTCCGCCGTGCCCCCCACGACGAGTGCCGGCGGCTCAACTTCGTCGAGCCACGACCGCGCGTCGAACGCGAGCGTCGCGGCGAGCGTCCGCGCAACGTCACGTGTATCGGGGCTGCGGGTAGCGTCGAACGCCCTGGCCGCGAGCCCGCCGACCGCTCGTCTAATCCCCGTCACGACCGACCGGACGCCCGCCCAGTAGATCCGCAGCCACTCACCCTGTTCGGCCCACGCTTGCCATGTCCGTATCGACTGCCGCCCGTGCCGGGAAAGCCGGGCCGCTGCGAGCCCGAGCGTCACCGACCGGACACGGTTGTCCGCCCGAGCGAGTTCGAGCGCGAGAAACCCGCCCATGGAGATACCCAGGACGTCACAGGGGCCGAGCCGGTCGAGGACGCGCCGATACCCGAGTGCCATCTCGCGAACCGAGTCGGGGACGTTTGGGGGGCGCGAACAGTAATAGACGGTTCGAGGAGCGCCCGCAGCAGCACAGACGCGCGCCTGGCGGCGGCAGTAGCTCGCGAGCACGAGGTCGAACCAGCGGCGCTCGCCGGCCCGCAGGAGCGGGTCGTTTACCCCCGGCAGCACGAGCAGGGGTGGTCCCTCGCCGTAGGCGACGGAGGGGTAGGCAGCGACGGTGCCGCGGTCGATCGACGGAACCGTCCCACTGATTCGGGCGTGCTCGAACGTCACGGCCGGGGATCGCTGCGAGTCGGCAAAACCACGGCGATCCGTCAGCCGCGATGGCGCAGATGCAGGTCGACTTTGTCAGGAAGCGTCCGCGGTTCGGGTGTCAGGTTCCACACACCAGTGTAGACGAGCTCTTCTGCGGTCGAGAGCGACTCGTCCGAGTCGTCGAACGAGCCCCACGGCTCGACGGTGACGTCGGCGTGGAGCGTCTCGCCGCGAACCTGAATCTCACCGGGGAACGCCAGCCAGAGAGCCATCGGTGACTCGGGCGTGGACCGCAACTGTGCGACCAGCGTGAATACGTCGCCCCCGTCGTTCGACAGCGTGTCGACCAGAGCGTCGATGGTGTCGGGGGTGACGAGGTCGCGCGCCTCGTCGGGAGCGACGGTGGCGTAGACGGCGTCGTCCCCATCAGGCTGTAGTCCGTTGGCGATCTGTCGCTGACTGGCCGGTCGGAGATGACCGCTCCCCGTCTCCATCCGGAGATCGGGACTGGCGAGCACGGAGCAGCCACCGAGCGCGACCGCTGTCGGGAGGGCGGCAAGCAGGGACCGACGGCGCATAGCAACGGCCGGTACCGGACGGCAGGTAGGTCTTGTGGCGCGACCTGTTCGTTGACTCGCTTCGGGCTTGCTCTCGCATCTGGCGGGGGGGAAGGCTTCCGCCCCCTACCGGTGGTCAAAGAGGCGGTGGACATTCCCCATCGCCTGCCGCTCGATACCGTCCGCCGGGACGACCCGCACCGCGTCCGGCGACACTTCAAGCGTTTCCGACAGTGCCCTCCGGACGCGCTGTTTCACCTCCTGGGAGTCGGCATCGCCCCGCCGCTCAACCGTCAGCTCCAGCCTGTCAGGATGGTCCTCGCGACGGAGGTCGATGCAGTACTGTGGGGCAACGCCGTCGAGATCGAGCAGAACGGCCTCGATCTGAGAGGGATAGACGTTGACTCCACGGATGACGAGGAGGGCATCGGTCCGGCGACGGACGTTGCCCATCCGTGCGTGGGTCCGGCCACACTGGCAGGGCTCGCGTGTGAGCGTGGTGACGGCTCCAGTCCGGTAGCGCAGGACCGGTATGGCCTCCTTCGCCAGCGTCGTGAGCACGAGTTCGCCGGGCTCGCCCTCAGGTACGGGGGCGCCCGTCTCGGGGGCAATCACCTCCGGCAGGAAGTAGTCATCCCACACGTGGCGGCCGTCCTGCGCTTCTGCGCATTCGACAGAGACGCCGAGACCGATGATCTCGGAGACTCCGTAGATGTCGACCGCGGTGACGCCGAGTTCGGCCTTGATCTCCGCCCGCATCGGCTCGGTGAACGGCTCCGCGCCAATGACCATCGTGGACACCGGTAACGCACACGCGTCGACGCCGCGCTCACGGGCGGTCTCCGCGGAATAAAGGGCGTACGACGGCGTATATGTAAGCACTGCCGGGTTGAGTGCGGAAAGAAACTCGGTCTGGCGGGCGGTGTCGCCGCCGATGGGGAAGACCCCACAGCCGAGTTTCTTGATGCCAGCCTGGACGCCGCGGCCGCCGGTAAAGAGGCCGTAGCCGTACGCGTTCTGTACCATGTGGTCCGGGCCGACACCGGCGGCAGCGAGTCAGCCATCGCATCGCGCCACACCGCCATGTCCTCAGCCGTATACGCGACGAGTTTCGGCGTGCCGGTGGTCCCCGAGGAAGCGTGAATCCGCTCGACTGCCGTCTGGTCAACGGCGAACAGTCCGTCCGGGTACTGGTTGCGAAAGTCCTCCTTAGCCGTGGTCGGCAACCGGCGCACGTCCGCCGGGTCAGTAATATCGTCCGGGGTGACCCCGGCCGCGTCGAGTTTCGCGCGGGAGAACGGGACGTTTTCGTGGGCGGTACGCATCGGGCTCGCGAAGCCGCTTGGTCTGGAGGGTCCGGAGCCGGTCGCGTAGAGCGGTCTCGACCTCGAAACGTAGCAGGTGTACACCAACCACGGCGGTGGCAAAGCTTTTGACTCACTCTCTACCGGCGGCGACCGGTTATATCACCCCCCGTTCCCTCACGCGAGCCATGCAGGAGATAGCGCCATGACCGAGGCTTACGTCGTCGGTGCCGGCCAGTCCGATTACGGAAGCTTTCCCGATGAATCGTACCGCTCGCTGTTCCGCACGGCCTACGAAGAGGCGCTCGCGTCCGTCCCGAACGGCCTGGACCCCGGCCGTATCGACGAGGCCGTTATCGGTACTCTTGGTGTCGGCGGCCGGCAGTTGGGACTTATGGGACCGGCTGTTACTGAACATGTTGGGCTCCACGGCGTCCCCACGACCAGGGTCGAGAACGCCTGTGCTGCGTCGGGGTTCGCTGTCCGTCAGGCCGTCCAAGCCGTGCGGTCTGGGATGGCCGAGGTAGTGCTGGCTGGCGGCGTCGAAGTGATGACCGACGCCTCCAGCGACGCCAGCCGCTACTGGCTCGGAGTCTCCGGCGAAACGGAGTGGGAACGGCTGTCAGGGACGACCTTTGCTGGCGTCTACGCGCAGATGGCCTCGGCGCACATGCGCGACTACGGCACGACGGTCGAACAGCTCTCGCACGTCGCAGTGAAGAACCACGCACATGGCGCGAAGAACCCTCACGCTCAGTTGGGGTTCGAGTGCTCGCTTGACACCGCCAGTGGAGCGCCCACCGTTGCCGACCCACTCACGTTGTACCACTGTTGTCCGACCACCGATGGCGCGGCAGCTGTACTCGTCGTCAGCGAGGCCGTAGCCGACGAAGTTACGGACGAGCCTATCCGAGTTGCCGGAGTCGGGGCGTCTTCTGATCGTGTTGGCCTCTTCCAGCGCGAGACCTACTCCGGGATACCGGCCGCACGGCGGGCTGCCCGGACGGCGTACGACCGGGCCGGCTACGGCCCGGAGGCCCTCGACTTCGCAGAGGTCCACGATTGCTTTGCGATCGCCGAACTCGCCGCCTACGAGGATCTCGGGTTCTGCGAGCGCGGCGAGGCCGGGACCTACATCGAGTCTGGTGCGACCAGGCTCGACGGGGAGCTGCCCGTCAACACTTCTGGTGGGTTGAAGTCGAAAGGCCACCCTATCGGGGCGACCGGCGCCGGTCAGGTTGTTGAGACGTTTGACCAACTCACGGGGCAAGCCAGCGACCGACAGCTCGACACCCCCCGCATCGGGTTGACGCACAACGTCGGTGGATCAGGTGGCGCTGCCGTCGTCCATCTCTTCGAACGGGTGACCTCATGAGCGACTACGGGATCCACGCCATGGGCGCGTACGCGCCACGCTACCGGATAGCGGCCGAGACAATCGCCGAGGCGTGGGGTCGATTTACGCCTGCAGGAATCGAGTCGACGGCGGTTCCCGACGCCGACGAGGACGCCGTCACCATGGGGTGGGAAGCGGCGACACGTGCGCTCAGGGCCGCCGGCACGACCGCCCAAGCCGTGGACCACCTTGTGGTCGCGACGACGACGCCGCCGCTGGAAGAGGAGGATCTCGCGGTGCGGCTCGGCTCTATGCTTGGCGTCGCCGAGGGGACCAGCCACCGGGTTACGACGGGAAGCACGCGGACCGGACTCACAGCGCTTGTGGACGCGCTTGAGGCCACCCCACAGCGGGGCCTGGTGGTCGTTGCGGACTGTCCCCGTGGTGAGCCTCATGACGCACGGGATCACGCCGCCGGTGCTGCAGCGGCTGCGATTCTGGTCGGCCCAGATGCGCCGCTCCGCGTCGTCGATCGGGCCGAGCGGTCCGACCCCTACCCCGGGACACGTTTTCGCGAGCGAGGAAGCGCGAGCATCGACGGGATCGACGCCGGTACCTACGACCGGGAGGCGTTTGTCCGCCCGCTCGCTAGTGTGGCCGCCGACCTCTCCATCGACGCCATTGACGCGGCAGCACTCCAGATGCCAGACGGCAAACTCCCATACCGCGCCGCTCGCCGGATGGGCATCGACACGGAAGCGGTCACCGCAGCAGCGACCGTCGAGACGCTGGGCGACACCGCCGCGGCTTCCGTCCCGGTCGGGCTCGCGACTGCCCTCGCTGACGGCGCCGACCGCGTGCTTGCAGCAGGGTGGGGCAGCGGCGCTGGCGCGAACGCACTCCTCCTCAACCGCGAGGCCGAGGTGCCAGTCTCGCTTGCCCTCGACGCGACAACCGAGGTGAGTTACGCAAGCTACCTGCGACTGCGCGGCGAGATCACCACGCTCGAACCGGAAGGTGGCGGCGCGTACGTCTCGGTACCAACCTGGCGCCGCTCGCTCCCGCAGCGCCACCGACTCGTCGCCGGCCGGTGCCCTGACTGCGGGACCTACACCTTTCCGCCGAGGGGGGCCTGCCGGAGCTGTCACGCGCTCGTTGAGTTCGATGCTGTCCGACTCCCGGGCATGGGAACCGTCGAGGCGCGCACGGAGATTGGGGCTGGTGGGGCCCCGCCCGAGTTCGCGCCGCTACAGTCGCGTGCCGGCGCGTACGATGTCGCGATCGTCGCGTTTGACACCCCCACTGATGGCACCGCGACAGCTCCGACCATGGTTGTCGGGGAGGTAACCGTCGGCGACCGCGTTGAGGTGACCCAGCGGCGGATTTACACCCAGGAGGGTGTCACTCGCTACGGGTTCAAAGTCCGCCGGACAGTTGAACGGAATGAGACGTGATGGCCGACGACGCCGTCGCCACCGATGACCCATCGCCTGAAGCCATTGTGGACGACCTCGCGGAGCTGAAATCGCAAGTCGAGGATCCCGAGACCCGCGAGCAGGTCGACGCGCTGATGGAGCGGGTCGCCGACCTGCAGCCCCGTGGATTCGGCAACGTCATCGTCGGGTTCGACCGTGCCGACGTGGCCGAGGCCGCCCTAGGTGCGCTCCTGTTCGGCATCCCGATGTTCGTCGAGGGAGGGACCGCCGAGGTGGGCACATACCTCGCCGCCCGGCCGCTGCTGCTGGCCGTTACGCTGGTCGCGGCCGTCGCACTCGTATACACTATCGTCTATGTCGCCGATTTCCAGGATGTACGTGTTCACGAGCCGTTCTTCGGGCTCGTTCCGCGACGGATGGTGGGCGTCATCGGAGTCGCTTTTGTCGTTGCGGCGCTGGGCCTCACCCTGTGGGGCCGGCTCGACTGGGCCGATCCGTTGCTCGCGATCTGCACCACGAGCGTTGCTTTCGTTCCGATGGCCATCGGCGCAGCTCTGGGTGACATCCTCCCCGGATCGTAGCCCAGAGTTTTCCATTGGGGCTGCCCCGACCACTGAAAATGGGTGTCCGGTCGTCTCACTGCACTCCTTGACGAAGCGTACACTCACATCAAAAAACACGAAATCATACGCTTTGGCCTGATGTCTCGGTAACAGAAGTCCACGACCGTCCGAAAACGTCAAAACACTACCCGCTCACGTACTGTGTGTGTCAGAGGAGGTAACCGCCGGCCCGGCAGAGACCGTGCTAAAGACAGTGTTCGCCCGGGCGGCGGCAGCGACGGTGGTCTGTACCGAGCCGACGCTGCTGGCCGCGGGCGTGGCAGCTTTGGATGCCGTTGACGACGAGACCCGCCCGACGGTCCGATTCATCACGCCCCAGAGAGTCGCAAAGCAGACCCGCGACGACTTCGTCACGGCGACGACGCTCGTCGAGTTCGAGGAGGCCGAAACGGCGGAGTTGCGGGTCGTCGAGGCTGAGACGGCTCTGGAGCCGGCTGTGGTAACCGACGGCGCGGTTTTTTGCCTGTTGCAAGCCATCCCGGAGCGCATCGTAGCAGTACGGATTACAGATACACAGCTTCAGACGGACTACGGCAACGCAGTGGACGCGCAGTGGGACGACGCGGCGCCGTTCGATCTCGAGACGTTCGCCCGGTCACGGTTGCTCGACGGGCTTGAGGAAGCCTTCGGACGGGCGTTTCGCGAGGATTTCGAGCTTGCGATGACCGTACCGAGCGTGCGCGGGGCAAACCACATCGACCCGGTGGACCTCCTCGTGCTGTTCGCCGCGAAACACGGCAAGCAGTCATACGAACTGAACCGCTGGGGGGAGTCGTTCGGCGTCGCGAGTGTCGGAAAGTTCTCTCAGTCGAAGCGGGCGCTCGAAGATCTCGGGCTTGTTGACACCGAAAAGGTAGAGTCGGGGACGGTCGGCCGGCCGCGCCAACGGCTCGTGCTCAGGAAGCCGGGACTTGCTGACGCTACTCCGGCGGAACTGGTCGCGGCCCTCCAGTCGGCCCCGGAGTAGCCGTCCACGCGGCTATTGAAAAGCGTTAAACCCGATGCCCCCCCAGCGCGAGTATGAGCGAGAGTCAGCAGAAGCGCGCACGCAAATGCGTTTCCTGCGGCATCAACATCTCCGGTACGGCCGCAGCCCGATTCAAGTGTCCCGACTGTGGACACGAGATCTTCCGCTGTGCCAAGTGTCGCAAGCAGAGCAATCTTTACGAGTGCCCGGACTGCGGGTTTACGGGGCCGTAACCATGGGGAAGGTCGCCGTCAAACTGAAAGTCATGCCGCAGAGCCCCGAGATCGACCTAGATGCGCTCCAAGACCGTCTCGAGAAGTCGCTGCCCGAGGGCGCGAAGATTCGCGGTTTTGACCGCGATGACGTGGCCTTTGGCCTAGTTGCGCTGTTGCCAACCGTCATTGTCCCCGACGACGCCGGCGGCAGCGAGGCCGTCGAGGAGGCCTTTTCTGGGGTCGACGGTGTCGAGTCCGTCGCCGTCGAGTCGCAGGGTCGTCTCTGACGGCCTTCCACGACTGACGTCGTGGGGGTTCCGGTCACAGACCGTGCGCCCCACAGCGGAAAGTTCCCCACTTACCGACGGTGTGGTCGTGGGCCGTGCCAGTGGGGCTTCGACCGAGCGAGCGGGCTTCATCTACCCGCATAAGGGGTGTATATCCGTCCCTCGGACTCGGCAGCAGAACCGATAGCACGAACCATACTAGTTGGTTCGGATGATCTCGGATTCCTCTTACGAGTAAAGTCGTTGGCTTTCTCCTCGAACCACGGTAATACGATGTACGGGTTCCCCCCCTCCGAACGGCTTGCCCGCCTCAAGCAGGAGTCCACCAGGGGTCAGCACCGGTAGTGGCGGTACGGCGCTCGCTGCTGCTGTGCGACTCGACAGATGGCTACTCGCTGTCGCGCAAGCGCCAGTCACAGCTGTCGTATGCGTCATGTCGGCTAAGCGGATCGAAGCGGCCGAACTCGTTCGGCCGTCGTTAGCCAGCTCGTGAGTCGGACTTCGCGTCCGTGTTGGCCCTGAATTCACACGAGCGCTACGGTGTGGAGATCTCCGTGTTCGCAACTTCACTGCTGACGAGTGCACCAACTGGCCGCTCACAGCCACGTCGCTACGTAGGGGCCGTCTTGGTGGTAGCCGAGCTTCTCGCGGTAGTACTGACGGACGCCGATGCCGGAGATCACGGCGAGCTTTGAGTAGCCAGCCTCACGGGCCAGTCGCTCGGCTTCGCCGAGCAGCCGCCGACCCCATCCGCGGTGCTGGTGTGCGTCGTCCGCTCTATCTCTTCCGACACCCACCTCACTCCCGTACACATGGAGCTCACGGACGACCGCGGCGTCTGCGAGTTCTCGACGGACTGGCTCGTCAGGGAAGCGGAGTCGACAAAAGCCTACCAGAAGGTCCTGTTCGAAGTCCTCGACAGAGATGAAGTGTTCCGTGCCGCCGCAGGCCTCGTAGCTGTCGACACGCAGCTCGAGATCGCCCGGCGCCTCGTCGTTCATGCCAGCTTCGCGACATCGGATACACTCGCAGGTCCAGCCATGGTTTTCCATCTCCTTCCAGGCAAGCTGTCTGAGGTTCGACTTCCAGACGCCCGCGTCGATGTGGTCCGCAGGGATGTCGCGCTGAACTCGCTGGAGCCGAGTGTAGCGGGGTACCATCGACTTGATCTCGGCGACAAGTTTGGCGGCCTCGTCGTTATCCAGTGGCTCGTACTCGCCACGGCGCCACATGTCGTACGTGAGGGTGTCGCGAACGACGAGGGTGGGATATATTTTCAGGTAGTCGGGCTTCCACTCCTCGCGTTCGAAAATTCGCCGGAAGTCCTCCAGACACATGGCCTTCGACATGCCCGGCTGACCGGGCATCATGTGGAAGCCCACTTTGAACCCGGCGTCGCGGAGCCGGCGGTTGGCGTCGATGCTTGCCTGGACACCGTGGCCGCGGTGCATCTCGCGGTTGATCCGCTCGTAGGTGGTCTGGACGCCGA
>CAYZJQ010000105.1:0-8942 GCA_964478805.1 uncultured Halobacteriales archaeon
GTGATGGTTTCGTCAGCGAACTCCTCTTCGGCGAGCTCGTAGCCCCAGTCGCGGAACGCTCCCTCAGTGAACTTCATGATGTTCCCCTTGTGGACGAGCGTGACCGAGTCGCGGTCGTTGCGCAGCGCGTACTCGATGGCCTTGCGGACCAGTCGCTTCGTGCCGAACTCGGTGATCGGCTTGATGCCGATGCCCAGCGGCCCGTCGTGAATGGTGGCATCAAAGCCCATCTCCTCCTCGATGAACTCGCGGACTCGCTCGACGTCATCCGTGTCAGACTCGAACTCGATGCCCGCATAGACGTCCTCGGTGTTCTCCCGGAAGTTGACCATGTCCATTTTCTCAGGGGCCTTCACGGGCGAGGGGACGCCTTCGAGGTGGTAGGTTGGCCGGACGTTGGTGTAGAGGTCGAGCTTCTTGCGCAAGGCGACGTTGAGGCTTCGGAAGCCGGCGCCGACTGGTGTCGTGAGCGGGCCCTTGATTGAGACGCGGAACTCTCGCAGCGCCTCGACGGTGTCGGCGGGGAGGTTCTCGTCGTAGCGGTCGCGTGCGGACTGGCCGGCGTACACGCGCATCCAGTTGATTTCGCGTCCCGTCGCCTCCGCGGCGGCGTTGAGTACCGACTGTGCGGCCGGGCCGACGTCCGTCCCGATGCCGTCCCCGTGAATGATAGGGATGACCGGATCGTCGGGGACGACGAGTTCGTCGGCGTCGTCGACCGTGATCTTCGAGCCGGCAGCCGGAACGTCGACCTGATCGTAGTCGTGGGACATTAGCGGCGAGTTCTGCTGCACTACTGAAAGGCGTACCGTTATCCGCCGGCAGCCGGGGTGAAGAACCGTGTACGTCACGTTCCCGCCTCAAGCGTCGTCCGCGACCGGCGGGTTTGAAGCTGCCGCGCCCAACGGGCACGTATGCGAATCATCGTCCACGGCGGCGCGGGGTCACCGCCTGAGGAACCGCCGGCGCGCCAGCGGGTCGTCGACCAGGCCGCCGCCACTGGCGCCGACACTGACACGGTCACCGACGCGGTGTGTGCCGCCGTCCGCGTCCTCGAATCGTCGCCGAGATTCAACGCCGGAGTCGGCGGAACGGTCCAGTCCGACGGCGTCGTTCGGACCGATGCGGGACTGATGACCGACGACCGCGCCACGGGCGCGGCCTGCTCGATGCCGGGAGTCGAACACGCGGTCGAGGTCGCCCGTGTGGTAAAAGAGGAGACGCCACACGTCCTCGTTTCCGGGGTCCACGCCGTCGATCTTGCCGACGCCTTTGGCGTCGCGACCGGGGGAGACCTCTGGACCGACCGTCGCCGGGAACAGTGGGAAGCGCTCGACAACCGCCCTGAGATCGACGACAAACGGGCGCAACTCGACTGGCTTCGCGAGGGGTTCGGTGGCAATGACGGCTCGGCCGTCGCGCGGTCATACGATACCGTCGGCGCGGTCGCCTGCGATGACAGCCACGTCGCGGCAGCGACCTCGACCGGCGGCCGGTGGCTCGCCTTAGCCGGGCGTGTCGGCGACGTGCCGCAGGTCGGGTCGGGCTTTTATTGTACCCCCGCCGGCGGCGCTAGCACCACTGGCGCGGGCGAAGACATCGCGCGGACGACGCTCGCCCGCCGGGCAGTTGACCACCTCGAGGCCAGTGACTCGGCAAAGGCGGCCGCCGAGCGCGCGGTCGAAGAGTTCGCCGACGTGACCGGCTCGACGGCGGGCGTCATCGTGCTGGACGCCGACGGCGACGCCGGCGAGGCGTACAACAGCGAGGCGATGCAGACGGCCGTGGCGGGGGAGTGACAGGTATTCCGCCTCGACCGACCGGGACACCTCGGTCGGCACCGCCTGAAGCGCAGCGGGCACTTCGCTGAGTGCACGCTCGGCGGCCCGTCGTATCAGCATCTTGTGGGTGTCGATCCGCGTCTCGTCGCCGGGCCGCTGCTGTGTGTACGTGCCGTCGACGCCCATCTCTCACGCCCGCTGGTCGTCGGGAGCGGGCGCGTCGTCGGGGACGACACCGCGGGTGCGGAGCGACGGAGTCGCGTTGCCGTGCGTGACGCCTACCCCGTCGGTCAGTGCGTCGCGCTCGGCGTCGTCGCCCGCTTCTCCCGCGTCGGTTGTCAGCCGCGGTACGGCGGCTCGGGTTCGATAATCTTCCGGTCGGCCCGGGCCTGGTACTCCCGCTCGGCGGGGACGGAGACGAGCTCATCGCACTTCAGGTCGTAGGCAGTGAGTGCGCCGCCATAGACGCAGCCGGTGTCGAGGCCGACGGCGTGGTCCGAGACGACCGGTTCGTCAAGGACGGTGTGACCGAAGAAGACACGGCTCGGCCCCTCGTACTGTTCGAACCAGAACGGACCGTCGTACCCCGCCTCCGGCGGGATCGAGCGGAAATTCAGCAGGTCTTCAATGCCGTGGTCGGCAAGCGTCCGGCGTGGGTCGACGCCACCGTGGACCACCATCGCGTCGCCGAGCAGTGCGACGACGGGCAACGACTCAAGATAGGCATCGAACGGGTCGAGCGCTGGTAGCTCTTTGCGCCCGTGGATGAGCTTGTCTTCGTTGTTGCCGCGCACGGAGACGGCGTTCGGGTGCGAGCGGACGAACTCGACGACACCCCGCGAGTCGGGGCCCTTGCGGACGAGGTCGCCGACGAAGACGACGAGGTCGTTGTCTCCGAGGGCGAGCCGGTCGAACAGCGTCTCGAGTTCGTTGAGACAGCCGTGGACGTCCCCAACCACATAGACGTCGTTGTAGGCGTCGGGGTCAACGACGTGAACGCGCTCTGCGACCTCAGGCGCGAAGTCGTCCGCGGAGAGGTGTCGCGGGGTCGGTGCGCGGTCGGCGGACAGCAGCATGCCCGGCCGGTGACGGGTCTCACTCATTAAACAGATGTTATTCAGCGGCTCATAAACCGTTTCTATGAGCCGCCCCCTGTACTATATAGACACGGGTGCGGGCGATGGTGGACGGAAAACCCCTTGGCTGGCCGCCCCTGAGGCAAGGTATGAGTGACGCCGACCTTGATGCCGACAAGTACAACAAACACCGCCAGGCCGGCGAGATACTCGCGCAGGTGCGCGACGAGGCCGCTGAACGAACGTCGGTCGGGACGGGGTATCTCGAAATTTCCGAATGGGCGGAGGACCGCATCCGCGAGCTCGGCGATGAGTTGGACGTGGCTGCGAAGCCGGCTTTTCCGGTAAACGTGAGCGTCGACCACGAGGCGGCTCACGGCGCAGCCGCTCCCGACGACGACCGCGAAATCGGCGAAGAGATGGTGAAACTCGACATCGGTGTCCAGATCGACGGCTGGCTCGCCGACACCGCCGTCACGGTGGATTTCACCGGGCAGACAGAGCTGGTCGAGGCCGCCGAACAGGCGCTTGAGGCCGCGCTTGAGGCCGTTGAGCCAGGTGTTCACACCGGAGAGATCGGCGCGGAGATCGAAGACGTCATCGACGGCTACGGCTACAACCCCGTGGTGAACCTGACCGGCCATGGGCTGGGACACTGGGACCAACACACTGAGCCGAACATCCCGAATCGCGCGGTCGAGTCAGGTGTCGAACTCGCCGTGGGGGATGTAGTTGCGATCGAGCCGTTCGCGACCGACGGCGGCGGCAAGGTCACCGAAGGGAGTCAAGAAGAGATCTACTCGCTGGAGCGAGAGGCGTCAGTCCGCAACCGACAGGCGCGACAGGCACTTGAGCAGATCGTCGAGGAGTTCAAAACCCTCCCGTTCGCACGCCGGTGGCTCGACACCTCGCGGGCGGAGATGGCGCTCCGCCGGCTCGAACAGCAGGGAGTTGTCCACGGCTATCCGGTCCTGCAAGAGGATCGCGGCAGCTACGTCTCACAGCGCGAGCACACGATCATCGTGACCGAAGACGGTTGTGAGGTGACCACGCGCTCGCGGTAGGTATCCCTGATCGATGGGCGGGTACGGGGAATCGGACATTTTAGAACGTGCGAGGCGAAAACCCATGGCTTCAGCCGTGGGCAACTCAAGTGAGAGTCCCGCAGGGACGCACCGTCGAGAGAGTGTGGAGCAGATCCACCGTGAGGTCCGGTGGGACGATGGCCTACGCGTTGTTCATACGGACACGCTCTTTGTGTCCGCACGCGCGGCACACGCTCACCCGGTATGGTTCTCGGGAGAATTCAGCGTTCTCGGTCTTGGTGCTCTCCGTGAGGATTTGCACGGATATCTCGTGGGGAGTCTCCGCGTCGCACGCAGGGCACGGTTCCGAGATGCTGTCGGTGTTAGGGCTAGTCGCCATCGTGTCCTCTCATAGCGCGGGTGAATGGATAAACCGGGACCCCCGTTCGGTGAGTTTGCGGGGGCAAATCGCACTACCGTAGGGGTATGATCCGGTGTTATGGCCGCAGACGCGCCGAGAGGGTTCAGGAGCAATTGTGCGTCGGTTTCACCGCTGAACGGGCAAAGATTTTATATATGGGCTTTCGCTCGTCGCCGATGAGCGGGGAGTTATGCCGCCACCAAGCGACGTGGATGACATGGACCGGCTGTTCGCGCCGTGGCGCATCGAGTGGGTCGAACGTGCGGAGGACGAGATCGATGGCTGCCCGTTCTGTGTCCTTCCTACGCGCGAGAGCGCCCGCCAGGCGCGGGTGGTCGCACGCAACGACCGCGCGTTCGTCCTGCTTAACAACTACCCGTACAACCCCGGCCACGTGATGGTGATTCCTGACGTCCACACCGGGGAGTTCCGCGACCTCGATGACGAACAGCTGCTGGCACACGCCCGATTAAAACAACGGACCTTTGATGCGCTGGAGGCCGCAATGAGACCGGACGCGTTCAACACGGGGATGAACCTCGGCGGGCCGGCCGGCGGCTCCATTAGCGACCACCTCCATACCCACGTTGTTCCGCGGTGGAACGGCGACGCGAACTTCATGCCGGTTGTCGCGGACACGAAAGTCATCGTCGAGGCGATTGACGACACATACGTGCGGCTCCGTGAGGCGTTCGCCGAGCTCGACGGGGCATCCGACCCCGGATCGGACGCAGCGATCGAGTTCGAGCGGTCGGGCTGACGGCGGGCGATACGCCTTTGCCCGGCGACGGGCAACTCTCGGCTATGTCACGCCCGTGGGCGCTCCGGCGGGTCGGCGCGGTCGTGCTCGCTGCTAACCTCGCGCTGTTCGCCGCGAAGGCGCTCGTGTGGCGGGCGACCGGAAGCCTCGCGGTCGGCTCCGAGGCCGTTAACAGCCTCGCAGACGCCGCCTACTCCGTCATCGTCCTCGCAGGGCTGTATCTCACCACCCGCCCGCCGGACGCTGAACACCCCCACGGCCACGAACGCATCGAACCGTTCGTCTCGCTAGTCGTCGCGTTCGGAGTCTTCTTCGCGGGCGGCGCAGTCGCGTTCAACGCCGTTTCGACGCTACTCGCTGGTGACGTTACCGTCCCACAAGGGCCGACCGCGGCGGCCGTCCTCGTGATCGCTGGGATCGTGAAGTTCGGGCTCTACCGCTATGCGCTCGCCGCTGCGGACGACCAGCGGTCCCCTGCCCTCCGGGCGACCGCCTTGGACAACCGCAACGACATTCTTGCGGCGGGCGCAGCACTGGTCGGTGTCATCGGGGCACAACTGGGTGCGCCGGTGCTCGACCCGCTCGCAGCGCTCGTCGTCTCCGTTGCCATCATCTACACCGGCGTCGAGATCGTTCGCGATAACATCTCCTACCTCGTCGGGGGAGCGCCTTCCGAGGAGTTGCGCGCGGAGATCGTCCGGCGGGCACTCGCACATCCAGACGTGGAAGGAGCACACGAGGTCGTCGCCCACTACGTCGGCCCGGAGGTAGACGTGTCGCTGCACATCGAAGTGGAGGGCACGACGAGCGTGGCCGAGGCCCACGCAATCGAGACGGCCGTCATGAACTCGATCCGCGAGATGCCAGAGGTGGATGACGTGTTCGTCCACGTCGACCCCAAAGAACTGGGCGAGTGGAAGCCCGACGACGAGGTGGACCGACTGGCCGCCTTCGGCGAGCGGTGACTACTCCGGGAAGATGCTCTCCGGCAGGTACGCCGAGACAGTCCAGTTCGGCGCGTCGACCACTTCGTTGATCTTCAGGTCGACGATGGCGGAACAGAGGATATACGCCTCCCCCCGCGAGAGGCCACGCTCCTCGTGGAGATGCTCGATCATGTGTCGGACCGCCTTCTTCGTCGCCTCCATCAGGTCCGAGTCGATGCCGGTCGTCCCATACATCCGCTCGTCGACGCCTGTTGGCGTGAACGGGCCGTCCGTCTCGAACTGCGGCTGGTCAATGTCCATGTCTTTCCGCACGTCGAACCGGGCGGTCACGAACATTTCCGTCTCGATACCGGTGACGCAGACCTCGCCGTCACCCTGTGCGGCGTGACAGTCGCCGGTCGAAAACAGCGCACCTGCGACCTCGACAGGAAGGTACAGCGTGCTCCCGGCGGTGAGGTGTTTCACGTCCATGTTCCCGCCAGTCGATCGCGGTGGAAGCGTGTCGTGGGCGCCGTCCTCCCCGGGGGCGACACCGATGACGCCTGGGAACGGATCGAGCGGCACCTCGATGCCGTTCACGAAGTGGCCGACGTCACCCTCGAGATCCCAGACGTGAATGCCCGCCTCCGGGAAGTCGTCGGGGAGCAGCCCCAGCCCCATCTCACCGGGCATGTAGACGTTGTACCCCCATCCCTTGTGCTGGAGGTCGAGCAGGTCGACCTGCAGCACGTCGCCTGGTTCGGCGCCCTCCACGGCGACTGGTCCGGTGAGTGGGTGGACCGGATCAAAGCTCACCTCGGTCACGTCCGCGGCCGTCGATTCGAGATCAAGTTGGCCGTCGACCGCGTCACGACACTCGAACCGGACCACTTCACCGGGCTCGACGGTCAGGACGGGATCCAGGCTGTTGTCGAAGCTCCGGTGGATATTCGACTCATCGTCGCTGAGGTGGTGGTCGACTCCGTAGTCTGGCATACGATAGCGCACGGCACGGTACGGCAAATAGCTTCGCGGCCCGGCAATTACACAGAATCGAGGAGAAAGCCCACGACTTCAGTCGTGGGTGGATGTCAAGCGACCGCGAGATACGCCGTCACCGCGACGGTCTCGTTGACGACCTCGGACACTTTCAGATCGGCCGCAACCGAACAGAGCATGTACGCCTGCAGTCGCGTGAGGTCGCGGTCGGTCGTCAGCCGGCGAATCATCGCACGAACAGCCTCGCGTGCGGCCGCATTCAGGTCGTCGCCCAGCCCGGTCGTCGCCCGGATCGGGTTGCCGCCCGTGGGGGTGAACGGGCCCGCAGGGTCGAGCTCCGGGCCGTCCACGTCGCGGTCCGCGCGGCGCAGCCGGACCGTCACCGTTCCGGGCATCTCGATGGCCGTAATACACACCTCACCGTCGCCCTGTGCTGCGTGGAGATCGCCCACCGAGAACAACCCATCTGCAACCTCGACAGGGAGATACAGTGTCGAGCCGGCCGCGAGGTGTTTCACGTCGAGATTGCCGCCGACCCGCCGCGGCGGCGTGGTCGAGTGCGGGCCCGGCTCCGCGGGCACGACGCCGAGGTTCCCGGGGAACGGGGTCAGTGGCACCTCGATGTCCTCGGTGAAGTAGCCCACGTCGCCGTCGAGCACCCACGTGTGGACCGCGCCGTCGGGGAACTCGTCGGGAAGCAGCCCCGTCCCGGCCTCGCCCGGGTAGACGTACGTCCACCCGACGCCCTCATGGGTCACGTCGAGCACGTCGACGGCGAGGGTGTCGCCCGGCTCGAGGCCAGACACGGCGACCGGGCCGGTCAGCGCGTGGCCGGGCGCGTCGACGGCCTCGAGGTCGGCCACGGTCGCGCCCTCAGGGAGCTGGCCGTCCGCGGCGTCACGGCACGCGACGGCGACGGTGTCGCCGGGGTCGACGGTGAGTGCGGGGTTGCGCGCCCGGTCCCAGTCGTAGTGGCGGTGCCCGTCCTCTCGTGAGAGCTCGTGATCTGCCATGGACTTCTCTCACCGGGGGCTGACAAAACTCGGTCGGCGCGCTCCCGTCCGGGTCGTTGATACTCTCGGAGAGCGACAGCTTCGTATGGTCGAGGTCGAGATCCGGACGGCGACGCCGGCGGACGCCGACCGACTCGCGACGGTCTACCGGAGCGCGTACGCCGAGAACCGCCGGCTCGGCTTCCCCGCGAAGGCGGGGTCGGCGACGGCCACGGACGTGGAGGAGTGGATCCGCGAGTACCACGTGTCGGTCGCCGAGACCGGAGACGGGCTCATCGGCGGCGTCAGGCTCGAGCGGACTGACGCCGACCACGTCACGCTGAGCCGGCTCGGTGTCCACGAGGCGTCGAAGGGCGCCGGCGTCGGCGGGCGGCTTCTCGAGCACGCCGAGCGGCTGGCCCGCGAGTGGGGGTACGGGGCCGTCCGGCTGACGACGCCCGAGGACCACCCCACTCTGCCGGACTGGTACCGCGGTCGCGGCTACGAGCGGATCGGCGACTACCCGCTCGCGTACCGCGACTACGACGAGATTCGGATGGAGAAGCGGCTCGAGTAGCGGTCAGTCCGCGGCGGCGGCCTCCTCTGACTCCGCGACCGGGGCCACGGGCTCACCGAACGCGTACACCGTCTCCGCCGACGTGACCTCCACCTCGAGGACGTCGCCCGGCTCGACCCCGTGCTCGCTCGCGTCTTGCACGATGATCTGTCGGTACGCCGAGTCACGACACTTCACGGAGTCGCCCGTGCCGGGCTGGACGGCGAGCACCTCGCGGCGCGTCCCGACGAGCTCCTCGTGAGCCTCGGCGACGACGTCCATCTTCAGCGCCGACATCGCCTTCGAGCGCTCCTTCTTGACGGTGCCGCCGAGCCCCTTCATGTCGGCGGCGTCGGTGCCCGGCCGCTTCGAGAAGCGCGTGACGTTGATCTTCTCGGGGCGGACC
>CAYZJQ010000106.1:0-8800 GCA_964478805.1 uncultured Halobacteriales archaeon
GTCGGCGTTCGCGCGGCGGCGCTCACCCTCCGCGGTGAACGGGATCGTGACGATGGCGATGGTGAGCGCGCCCTGCTCTTGTGCGGCCTGGGCGACGACAGGCGCGGAGCCAGTGCCGGTTCCGCCGCCGAGCCCAGCGGTGACGAACACCATATCGGAGTCGTTGATAGATGCCTGGATGTCCTCGATGTTCTCCTGTGCGGCCTCCTCGCCGATCTTGGGGACGGAGCCGGCGCCCCGACCGCCGGTGCGCTGCCGGCCCATGAGGATCTTCGTGTCGGCCTCCACCTCGTTGGCGAGATGCTGGGCGTCGGTGTTGGCGGCGACCAAGTCAGCCCCGTGGATACCCTCACGGGCCATCCGAGTCACCGTGTTACCGCCGGCGCCGCCGCAGCCGACGATGGTGATTTTGGTCTCCAGGTCTTTGACGACGCTTGCCAGCTCCTCGTCGGTCATGGTGCCCGACGAGCTGGGGGACTGCTCGGTAGCTGGTTGGGTGCCGTTCTGTGGAGTGGACTGCTCCCCCCCCTCGGCCTCCTCAATGGCGTCGTCGATAATCGAATCCATTTGAGAACCGCTTACACACATGCGGGTATTGTATTTTTCCCCGGTTGTCTGACGCGAGTCTGACGCTCTCCGGGCGTTTTCGCCCCGATTCGGCCCGTAACCGAGTCGAGGTTGATAAACCATTAGCGGCGATACGGAATCCGACACGGCGCGCGCGCCGGTCGTGGGCGCTTTGGTTCAGGGCCCGCCCACCCGCCGCGAGACGCCGATCAAGACGGCAAGCACCGCGACGGTCAGGACCGCACCGAGCAGGAACGGCGCGGCCACGGCGACCACGTATAGCGCGGTCATCAGCGGCGGGCCAACGGTCCGGCCGAGCGAGCCGGCGCCCTGTGTTACCCCGAACGCCGTCCCCTGCTGCTCCTCGCTCGCGACGCGCGATACCACGGCTGCGATACCGACGTTAAGCAGGCTGTTGCCCACCGATAGCAGCGCGAGCACCGCCAACAGCACAACAAGGCCGGTCCCGACGCCGAACGGGAGCGCGACCGCTGGGAGCAGCGCGCCGAGCGACTGAGCGAACGGGAGCGCGGCCAGCGCGACCGCCAGCAGTGCCGCGCCGGTGACGGCAAGCCGCGTGTCGGCCATCCGTCGTGAAAGCGCCCGCACGAGAACCCCCTGGTTCACGACGCCGAGCACGCCGATGTAGGTAAGCAGGAGGCCGGCCGCGGCCACGTCGTAGCCGAACCGGTCGGCGACGAACGGGATGAACGCGACCTGTACGCCGGAGAAGGCAACGCTCGCGACCAGAAAGACCCCGACGAGCGGCCGGAGCGCCGTATCGCCGAGCGCCGCCCGGAACGGAGCGACGATGCCGCGTGGCCCCGCAGTCCCGCGGGTGCGGTTCGGCTCTGGGAGCGCGACGGCCGCCGCAAGTAACGCGAGCAACGAGAAGCCCGCAGCCGCGAAGCTCGGGAGCGAGAAGGCCGTTGTCGGGACGAACCCCGGCAGGAGGCGATCAGCGGCCGCGACGACCGGCGGGCTTGCGAACAGCGACCCCAGCGCCGGGCCGAAGACAAACCCCAGGCCGAAGGCAGCCCCGACAAGCCCGAGCGCGGCCGCCCGCTCTTCGCGCGGCGTCACGTCTGCGACGTACGCCTGTGCGGCCGCGATGTTTCCTCCCATCGCCCCGGCAAGCGCACGGGCCAGAAACAGTGTCGCCAGCCCCGCCGCCGTCCCGAGCGTCGCCTCCGCTTCAACGCCGAAGCCGAACACGACCCACGCGACGGTCGCACCCGCGAGCGACAGCATCAGGACGGGGCGTCGTCCCTGCTCGTCGGAGAGCCGTCCGAGATAGGGAGCAAAGAGAAACTGCGTCAGCGAGTACGAGGCCGCGAGCAGCCCGATGAACACATCGGAGACGCCAAACGAGCGGACGTAAAACGGGAGGATGGGAATAACGATCCCGAACCCGAGCAGGTCGATAAACACGACTGCGATGACCGTCGCGAGCGCACGCCGGCGCCCCGATTCAGTCTCCGGAACCGTCCCCGCACCCATCGTCGCTGCACGGTCGAGCAGGCTCACGCCGCCGTCGCCCCTGGAAAGTGCAGCACCATCTACGGACGTTGACGCGCCGCCACGGTTTCAAGACGTCGAGACGGGGAAGGTCCGCTCCTCGCGCTCGTGGACGGCGTCGGGCCTGACGGTGCGGCCGTCCACCTCGACGGGGTCGCCGGCTGCGAGCTGGCCGAACTTCGGGCCTTCGGGAACCCCGAGCTCGCTGGCCCGCGCCGGATTAAACGCCTCTCGGCTGGCGACCACCCGACCGTCAGTCACCACGACCTCGTCGTAGTGCGCCTCGAGAACGCCCGCGAGTGCAATAACCACCGCCTCGGTGCCTGTTCCCGCGGGAAGCGCCGCCTGGCCGGCCGGCCGAGTCCCGCCCTCTTCCGTCTCGAACGCCAGCACCACGCCGGTCAGGGCTGCACGGGTCGCCGCAGCGTCGGCGTCAGCCGCGGCCGCAGTCAACTCGGCTGGGAGGTCGATCACCTCGCTGGCGCCCGTGTAGCCGCGCGCCGGGTCGCCGAGCCGCAGCCCGTCGTCAATCGGGCCGATGGCGTCCTCCAAGATCTCGACGGTGTCGACAGGCACCCCGACCGACTCGCGCAGCCATGTCTCCGAGACGACCCGGTAGCCGAGCGCCTCGATTCGCTCACACACTCGGGGGGCGTCCCCGTCGACGAGGGCATACTCGGCTGCCGACCGCTCAAAAACGCGCCGGAGCGTGGCGTCTGTCCGGTCCATCTCTGCGAGTGCCCAGTCGGCGACCACGTGGCCGACGGCCCAGTCCGTCTCGCGAACGATTCGCTCGAACCGGGGGACATAATGGCCGCCGCCGAACCCGACGAGCTGCCGCTTCCGGTCCGGGGTTGCGGTGCGACACGCGAGCACTGCCGCAGCGACGGCCCGTGCGCCCGCCTCGTCGGCCCACTGCTCTTGCTCTGAGCCGAGTTCCACAAACAGCGCCGGCACGTCGAGGTCTGTCGGGCCGTGGTGGGTACACTCCAGACCAACCTCGTATCCGTCGGGTGCCTGCTCGTCGAACGCTGCCAACAGGGCGGCCTTCGCGTTCGGGGCCGCTCGCGCGAACGCCGCTGGCTCACCGCCGAACTCTGCGGGCCCCGGATTCCCGGTCGGGTGAGCAGTGAGCAGGGGGCCAGTCTCGCCGGCGTGGCGCGAAACCACGAACAGGAGCTCCGGCCCGTCGAACGGCTCGGCCAGTCCCTCAGCGTGGATGTGAAGTTCCTCGAACGTCCGTAACTCGACCGGCTCGTCGCCATCCGTGAGCCGGTAGTACGTCCCGCCGCCGTCAGCCTCCGGGGTCGTCGGGTCCTCGTGTTCCGTCCACGCCGCGGAAGTGAGCAACTGCTCGCCGATGTGTTCGGAGGCGCTGTCGGCCCGCGAGACGACGATCGCCAGCATACCTGCCACTCGGAAGGGCGAACGCAAATCCCCGACGGTTTCCGACCCGCGAGCCCAGGCGCTGAGGCACACAAATCCGCCATTTGCTATCGCGACATGTGATTTATTCATTCGCCGGCACCGGCGACCGCCGGTCGTATTTTGTCCCCGCAGCCCCTTGATTCACCAATGAAGGAGTACGAGCGGGAGATACTGCTCGAGCGCATCGGTCGCGAGAGTGCGACCGTCGGCGCGGATATCCCTGACCGCATCGACGTCCAGGGCGAGGAGATCGACCTGCGGACGTTCGTCTTCGAGATCAAGCGGCGCGAGACGGTTCCGGCGGGTGAACGCGAGCGCGTCGAACAAGCCAAAAAGAACCTCCGGCGGGAGCGGCTCCAGCGCAAACAGACCATCGAAACGGGGGACATCAGCTTCGCGGAGGGCGAAGAGCTCGCGGCGGCGATCATCGGCATCGACCGCGCGTTGAACGCCCTGGAGTCGCTCGGTCCCACCGATTTGGAGGCCGAAGAGCAGCGCAAGGAAGCGGCCGACACGAAGCGCTGGATGAACTTCCTGAAGCAGGCTCTTGGACGCGATGACGGCCCGCGGCTCGGGGGGCGATGAGCCGCAACGCTGAGGTCGCCGCCCGGCTTGAGGAGATGGCTGATCGGCTCGAGGCGATGGACGTCGAGTACAAACCCCGGGCGTACCGCCAGGCCGCCGACAACATCCGCGGGCACACGGTCGCCATCGAGACCTTGGTCGAACGCGGGCAAGCCGCTGTCGAAGAGATCGACCGCGTCGGCGAGGCCATCGCCGCCAAGGTGGTCGAGTATGTCGAGACCGGCGCCATCGCAGAGCTCGAGGAGCTCCGTGCCGAGCTGCCTGTCGACATCACAGCGCTCCAGCGCGTCGAGGGTGTCGGCCCGAAGACCGTCGCCGACCTCTACGAGGCGCTCGGGATTCAGGACCTTGACGACCTCGAAGCCGCGGCCGAGGCCGGCGAGATCCAGACGGTCAAAGGGTTCGGGCCGAAGACCGAACAGAACATCCTCGACGGGATCGACTTCGCCCGCGAGAGCCACGCGCGATCACTGCTCGGCGACGCGCGCCCGCTTGCGGAAGCGGTCCTCGCGCACCTTCGCGCGCACGAGGCGGTCATCGCCGCCGAGACCGCCGGCTCCCTGCGGCGGTGGCGCGCGACCATTGGTGACGTGGATGTCCTGGTCGCCAGTGACGCAAGCGCCGCCGTCGTTGACCACTTCGTCGGCTTCGACGCCGAGACCATCGAGGCGGGCACCTCGAAGGCCAGCCTGCGGGCGAACGGCACCCGTGTCGACCTCCGAGTCGTCGCCGAGGCGGAGTGGGGTGCGGCGCTCCAGTACTTCACCGGCAGCCGCGACCACAACATCGCCGTCCGTAACCACGCCATCGAGCGCGACCTCAAGGTCAACGAGTACGGCGTCTTCGACGTCTCCGCGGTCGACGATCCGGAGTCGGGCCAGCGTGTCGGCGACCGGGTCGCCGGCAGTGACGAACACGAGGTGTATGAGGCGCTCGGGCTGGCGTACGTCCCGCCCGAACTCCGCGAGGACCGGGGGGAACTGGCGGCCGCCGCGGCTGCCGAGCTCCCGGAACTGCTCGTTCCTGGAGAGCTGCGTGGTGACCTCCACCTCCACACCGACGCCTCCGACGGCGCGAACACCATCGCGGAGATGGCCGCGGCCGCCGCCGACTACGGCCACGAGTACCTCGCAGTGACCGACCACGCCACCGGACCGGGGATGGTCGGCGGCGTCGGCGTCCCCGACGCCGACCTGCTCGACCTCGCGGAGCGGGTTCGCGCCGTCGATGCAGAGGCCGACGTACGGGTCTTCACCGGCGTCGAAGCGAACATCGGCGCCGACGGCGCGGTCAGCGTCGCCGATGATGTCCTTGCCGACCTGGACTGTGTTGTCGCCTCGCCGCACGCGAGTCTCGACGGCGACGGTACCGACCGACTGGTCGCCGCCGCCGAACACCCTGAGGTGAACGTGCTCGGCCACCCCACCGGGCGACTGCTCAACCAGCGCCCCGGCCTAGACATTGATATCGAGGCGGTGGCCGCGGCTGCCGCCGCGAACGACACCGCGCTTGAGATCAATGCGAACCCACGTCGCCTTGACCTGCGCGGCGGCTACGTCAAGGCGGCTGTCGATGCTGGCGCGATGATCGTCATCAACACCGACGCCCACAGTCCGCCGGAGTACGACTACCTCAGGTACGGCGCACACACCGCCCGGCGCGGCTGGGTCGAGGCCGACGACGTGCTCAACGCTCGCGACAGTGAGGGTGTCGCCGACTTCCTCGGGCTGTAGCTCATGTCCAACCAGTCACCTGACCCACCGTTTCTGCTCGACGTGATGTGCGGGAAGCTCGCGACGTACCTGCGGATGTGTGGCTACGACGCTGCCTACGCGCTCGACCGCGGGGTGGAGGCCGACGATCGGCTGCTCGCGCTCGCCGGCGAGGAGGGTCGGACGCTGCTCACCCGGGACCGCGAACTCGCGGCCCGCGCCGACGGTTTGCTGCTTACGAACCGGAGCGTCGACGGCCAGCTCCGCACGCTTCAGCAGGCAGGCCTCGACCTCTCACTCGATTCGGATCCTGCCCACTGCGGGCGGTGCAACGGTCCTGTCGCGCGTGTGGGGGCGGACGAGTCCGTCCCCGAGTACGCCCGCGACCCCGCCGAGACGGCCGTGTGGCGCTGTCGCTCTTGCGGGCAGTACTTCTGGAAAGGGTCACACTGGAAGCGGGTAGCGGAGACGCTCGCCGAGCTGTGAACTACCCTCCCCTACTCGCTCACGGCTTGCGCCGTTCGCTCCGTGAGGAAGGGGGCTTAGCACCCTCTTTTCCAGCTAACTGCAGCTAAGTGTTCGGTTCCCACTGACTACAGGCGTCCATGTCGTCCATAATCTCCTCGTGGAGGCCACAGTACGGCTGGAGGCCGCCCTCCGTGCGGACGTAGCGGAACTGCGAGCAGTTACCACAGTAGGCGTCGCCAGGGACGTCCGTGGACTGTGTCACCTCGGCGCCGTCACTCGTGGTGGTCGTCTCCGTCTGGCCACGGCGTCGTGGCTTCGTCGAGATGGTATCCGGCCCGTCGGTGGCCCTATCGGGCGATGCGTCGGTCGTCGACCCGGCCGACGTGGCAGCCGTCGACTCCGGGCTTGTCATGACCTCGGCCCCGCCGTCGGAGACGGGCGAACTGCCGCCGTTGGTCTGGGTCGGCGTCTCGCCGTCCGGTGTGTCGCCGAGGAAGCCGATTCCGCCGAGCCCCTGGCGAAGGCGGTCGTTCGATACCTCGACGACCCGGGTCTTCCCCTCTTTAGTCACCTCGAGACGGACGGTCCCGCCGGGGTCGTTGCGCGCTTTGAAGTTCGCAACGGCGACGAACAGACACCAGAACGTGGTGATCGCTCCGGCGAAGTAGATGGCGGTGACCGGCAGCGTGTAATCGGGTGTCATGCCGAACCACTGGCCGGGATAGACGGTGACGAACGCCACGACGCCGCCGAGTGCCACGAGCGCCCCCAACCAGCCGACCGCCCGAATGCGCCGGGACGCTTTCGGGAGTACGGTCATCGCACCGAGGAACGTCATCGGGAGCCCGACACCGGCGAGTACGCCCGCCAACTCTCGGGCTCCGAACTTGGAGAGCCCGGCAACGCCCCCACCCCCGGCGGATGTGCCGACGACGATCCCTCCGACGGTAAGCAGTGCGCCGACGGCGAACAGGCCGACGCCCGCGTACAGCCGCCGGAGATCGGCCCCACCGGCTCCGCCCTGGTAGACCTCCGTGAGGCTGGTCATATCTCCTGTACCCTCGCTCACGACAAAAAACCGCGTCAGACACGCGGCTGACGCCCGGCGTCCCACGGCCTGTGAGCCTCGGACGGCCGCGTTCCTGACCTGATGAAAAAGGCCTTAATCCACGGCTCGGTGGAGGCCGGTATGAAAGCAGTGGTACTCGCGGGGGGATACGCGACACGGCTGTGGCCGATCACACGACACCGGCCGAAGATGCTCCTGCCGGTCGGCGATACGACCGTGATTGACCGGATCTTCCAAGAGCTCGAACGCGACGACCGGGTCGATGAGGTGTTCGTCTCCACGAACGAGGCGTTCGCCGAGGAGTTCGCGGCGTATCTCGCCGACGCGTCGTTCGAAAAACCCCGCCTCTCCGTCGAAGATACGACCGAAGAAGACGAGAAGTTCGGCGTCGTCGGCGCGCTCGCCCAACTCGTCGACCGCGAGGGCGTCGACGACGACCTGCTTGTCGTCGCCGGTGACAACCTCATTGGCTTTGAGTTCGCTGACTTCCTCGACTACTTCGAAGCGAAAGGCGCCCCGACGCTGGCCGCGTACGACGTGGGGTCGACGACCCGTGCCCGGTCCTATGGCGTCATCGACGTCGACGGCGAGCGCGTCGTTGATTTCCAAGAAAAGCCTGACACCCCCCCGAGTACCCTCGTCTCTATCGCCTGCTACGCCTTCCCGCGCGCAGCCCTCCGGTTCGAAGAGTACCTCGCGGACGACAACAACCCCGACGAGCCGGGCTGGTTCATTCAGTGGCTTGTCACCCACGACGAGGTGTATGCGTTCCCGTTCGACGACGCCTGGTACGACATCGGGACGCCCGAGTCGTATCTTGAGGCCGTCGGCTGGGCGCTCGGTGGCGACGCTATGATCGCCGACTCGGCCACCGTCGAGGACACTGACCTCGGGGCGAACGTCCACGTCATGGCTGGCGCGCACGTCTCCGGCTGTCGTCTCGAGAACACCGTCGTCTTCCCGAACGCAACGGTCCGCGACTGCGACATCCGAGACTCCATCATCGACGAAGAGACCCGCGTCGAGGACGTCGACCTCGCTGGCGCGCTCTTAGGCGCTCACTCGAAACTTACGACCTGAGCCTGCTGTCCACGGCGGCTGTTACGCCCGCTCGTGCCCGCCGTCAGTCGTCGGCGAGCCACGCGTCCGTGATTTCGACGTGGCCGCGGTCGCCCTCCCACACGCGCTCGTACTCGAGTTCGATCCGGCGCTCCATGTGCGGTCCGTCGACGACGAACGTCTCGAACTCACCGCCCTCGCCGAGCAGGTGAACCCCGTACTCCTCGTTGAGCCGGGCGAGTTCCGCGAACGCCGCGGCATCAAGCGTGCGCCCCAGCCATGACTCGTCGAGGCCGTACGCGGCAACCTGGAGGACGCGGATCTCGAAGCCGGCCTCAAGCATCGCGTCGGCGAGCGCACGCGGCGGCTCCTGCCACAGCGGCGCGAACAACGC
>CAYZJQ010000107.1:0-8322 GCA_964478805.1 uncultured Halobacteriales archaeon
TTGTGGTTTACGACGTGACCTGTTCTCGCAGTGCGAAACATCCCGCTCTCGCGGTTGAACAAGTATGTCGATGGGAGTGCCACGCCCCCGGTACTCCTCTCCCGCGAAGGACTCGGAGGTATTTGATTGTTTACTGTCGGGTTGTGTGTCTGACGGCTTACGTTTTGATGAAGTAACCACCAACTCAACTGCCAGTGTTCAGCCCGTCAATCACGACGAGAGACCGTCGCAGCGATACCTACAGATACGTGGGTTGAGCAATTACCGACTCCGATTTCGGTGGGAGAGGATCGTGCGGCGATTCATCCCACGAGTAAACTCGGGGGTGTTCTCGCCTAATATGTATAACTACTGTAACGGAATCCGGTGTGTCACTCAGAGGCGGCGGCCGTACCGGCGGGGACGACGTCGCCGACGACGCCGAGCCCATAGACGACGAGACAGCCAACAAAGGCGAGTGTGCCGAGTTTGCCGCCGAAGCCAACGAGCGCCGGCGTCGCGCCGACGAACAACAGCCCCGCGACGGCACCAGCAGCGAACGTCGTCGCCTCGTCGGGGAGCCGCGCCGGGTTTGCCATGCCGACGAACGACCCGCAGAAGGCCGCCGCCGCGGGACGCGTGCCACCGCCAAGCGCCGGCGCCAAGAGTCCGGCGACGAGGCCGACGACCGCCGAGGCAACGACAGGGCCCTGGTCAAGCCGAACACTGACGGTGAACGTCACGGCCGCCGCCACCCCGGTGAGGATAACGAGTCCGACCGCTGCCGTCGGGGTCGGCCCTAGCTCGGCCGGCCCAGGCGTCGCGCCCGTCGCAAGGACCGCGACCCCAACGCCAACGAACGCAGTCGTGCCAAGTTTGCCACCGAACCCACCGAATACGTGGTCCGCAGCGATGAAGACAACACCGGCGACAACGCCCGCCGCGGCAACAGTCACGAGTTTCCCGAGGACGACGGGTGCAACCATCCCGACGAACGAACCACAATAGACTGGGGCGGCGTAGGCGTCGAACAGGACGCCGGCGAGCAGACCGACCAGCGCCGAGGCAACGACTACCCCCAGGCCGACATCGGCGGCGAGCCAGCGGGTGACCGGCGCCGCGAGGGCGACCGCGGCGACCGTGGCGGCGTCGGTCGCCGCCAGGTCGAGAGAGCCGTCTCGTACCGCCCGGCGCGTCTCGACGGCAGCAACGTAGCCGATGACACCGACCGGGAGTGCGGCGGCGATCCCACCGGCCGGGACTCCCGATCCGGCGTTAAGCAGCGTGGCCGCGCCGGTCGTTCCGGCGAACACGCAGACGGCCGCGGCGGTGGTCAACGCGATGACACCCGGCAGGTGAGACAGTCGGCGCACGCCAAGGCGTACCCGAGCGATGGCAAACGACCTACACCCCGCATAAGATGGGACTACACAGGGACAATAACTCACCTGGGTCCGGACTCGGTCGCGCAGCCGCGGGAGGGCATATAAACGGTGAAACAATAATCACTTTCGCAGAGACTATGACCTAACTGCTCAACATTTCGTACAACGTGCGCCGACGGAGCTATGTTCAGGCGATCGGCCTCGGTGGATCGGTGTCTATCGCCGGATGCGTCGGAACCAGCAGGTCGAGCCGTCGTGCCGCGGCGTCCGGAGGGACGCTGACGCTCGCGACCGCGACTACTGCCCACGACAGCGGCCTAATCGGGGAGTTGGCGCCCGAGTTCGAGGCGACGTTCGGCGCGACGCTGCGGACGGTCGTCCGAGGGACTGGCGCCGCGCTCCGGACGGCCCGGGATGGCGACTGTGATGTTGTTCTCGTCCACGCTCGATCGCTCGAAGACCCGTTCCTCCGTGCCGGCTATGGTATCAATCGCCGGCGCCTCATGACTAACGACTTCTTACTCGTCGGACCTCCCGATGATCCGGCGGGCGCGGCTGGGCGTGCTCTTACGGCCGCCTTCCAGGCAATCGCTAGGGCTGAGGTCCCGTTCCTCTCGCGGGGCGACCGCTCCGGCACCCACGTCCGCGAACAGCAGATCTGGACGGCCGCTGAGATCAACCCCTCGGGACAGTGGTACCGTGAGACCGGCCGCGGCATGGGCGAGACGCTCGTCACCGCAGAGCAGGTCGGCGCGTACACGCTGACCGACCGGGGGACGTACCTCAATGTCAGCGCCGACGGCCCGCTTGTCCCGCACATCGACCACGGAATCGAGGAGCCACCGACGCTGCTCCGCAACGAGTACGCGATCATTCCAGTGAATCCGGCCCGCCACGAAGGAGCTTATCCCCTCGCGATGGCGTTCGTCGGCTACCTCACCGGTCCCGCCCAACCGACCATCGCCGAGTTCCAGGTAGCCGGCGAACGGGCGTTCCGCCCCGTCGCGAAGACCACGCGCCCCGACTTCGGCCAGTACGTACCGACCGAGTGGACTGGCGAAAATGAGTGAACCGGGGGCGACCAGTTAGCACACGATCGGCTGAGGGAGGGGCCTGCGACTGGGTCGATAGAGTCGTCGGAGACGAACGGATATCGCGAATCGCTCGCCAGCGGGTTGTCTATCGTTGTGTGCGCACGCGGCCGGGAACCGCCACAGACCTGCGGTCCGGACAGGCGCCACACTGTCTGCGGAGTTCGTCGGTATCGATTTACTCGAGGCTCATTGGTCGGCACCGTCTGGAGCGGCGACGTGGACGCGGGTGACGTGGCCGCCGCAGCCACACCGGTCGACGTACTCAACGGACGAGGCGTCAAGTGTGACCTCGAGTTCGGGGTAAAGATACTCAGCGGGGTGGCCAAGATCGCCGTGGGTCACGAGGTTGACATGCGTGCCCGGGGCAGTGCGGGCAATCGCATCGACCGCATCCGCTACGACGGCGTCGGGCGCGTCCGCGTATGCCGGCTTTTCGAGGTTAGCCGACCATGAGCCGTCGTGGACACCGGCGGACTGAGCGTTCGGAGACTGTCGTTCGTCAGCCATGTGTGAGGAGTCGGCTGCCGCCCGTAAGCCGTCTGTCCCGAACGTATTCGGCAGATACTCTCGATACGCAGGAACGGCACCGTCGGAGCCCCACAACAGGGGTCGAGCCCCACCACATGGTGGGGAGGGACCAACCGACGTGGAGCACTGGTTGCGAGACATGTACTATCACGGCGACTCCGAGCGAGCACGCGAACTCGGCGAGCGGGCGCGGGCGTTTATGAATGAAGTCGTCATTCCGGTCGAGCGCGACCTCGCGCCCGGCGCAACCGTCTCGCAGGGGACCCTTTCTGACCTCCGAGCCGAGGCTCGCACGCGCAACATCTACGCGCCGCAACTCCCGACCGAGTACGGAGGGATGGGCGAGCGGTTCCGCGACGTCCTTCCTGTCTTCGAACAGGCGGGCCGGTCACTGCTCGGCCCGCCGGCGATGCGTGTCGACGCACCCGACGAGGGGAATGCCCACTTACTCGACCTCGTCGGGACCGATCTTCAAAAGCGAGAGTACCTCACACCGCTGGTCGCAGGTGACATCCGGTCGGGCTTCTCGATGACTGAGCCGATGGACGGCGCAGGCTCCGACCCGAAGGCGATCCGTACGACCGCCCGCAAGGAGGGCGATGAGTGGGTGATCGACGGTCACAAATGGTGGACCACACAGGGCGTCGAAGCAGACGTATATGTCGTGCTCGCGCGGACGGATCCAGAGGCCCATCCCTACGAGGGGTGTTCGCTATTCCTCGTGCCCGCCGAAGCGGAGGGAGTGGAGGTTGTCCGCAACGTGCCACATCTCGGCGGCGGGCCGCGCGGCGTGAGCCACGCCGAGATGCGGTACGATGAGGTGCGTGTCCCCGATGAGCATCTTCTCGGAACGGAGGGCGAGGGCTTCACCCACGTCCAGCAACGGCTGGGTCCCGCCCGGCTCACCCATTGTATGCGCTTTTCGGGGATGGCACGGCGAGCGCTCGACATCGCGGTCGCGTACGCTACCGAGCGGACGGCCTTTGGCGAGCCGCTCGCACAGAAGGGCGACCTTCGAGGGCGACTCGCCGATGCGGAGACCCGGTTGCAAGCGGCGCGGGCGCTTGTGCGGACGGCCGCTGATGCGGTCGACGGCGGCCACGAGGCCCGTGTGCCGGTGTCGATGGCGAAGCTGTTCACCGCCCGTGTGACGACCGATACGGTCGACACAGCACTGCAGGCGTGCGGCGGCAACGGCATCGGCAAGGACCTGCCGCTTGCGGAGTTTTACGCGACGATACGACAGTTCCGACTCGTAGACGGGGCTGACGAAGTCCATCGGCGTAGCGTTGCCCGCGACCTCTTCGCCGACCCTGCGAGCGAAGAACTCGCACCGGTGACCCGCTACGACGGGTGAGTGAGCCCGTCAGTACTCGTGGAAGATCCGCCCACACTTCATGCACTTAATTTTTGGACTCCGGAGCCAGGTCTTCGCCTTCACGACCGGCCCGTGACAGTCCGGACACACACCGGTACCGCCATCGTCGGCGTTGCGGGCCGACAGGTCCAACAGGAGGTCTTCGAGCTTCTCAATGCGCTCCTGTTGATCAGAGACCTGCTCGCGCAGCGCCTCAACGCTGGTCTCGCGCTCCTCGGCTGCCTCGAGATCGAGGGTCGCCTCGCTCTCTGCCTGTGCGTCCTGCTCGTCGGTCGACTCCTCGATGGTCTCAACGGACTCCTCCCCGGTCTTCTCAGTGGTTGTCTCCTCGCCGTCGCTCATACAATCAGGTGTTCTATTTCCATTATCAACTTTCTGGCGGTCTCATCTCTGTTCACCTCAACGCCCTAGAGGGCCTATTTGCGGCACCATCTTCCGGTGCCCACGTTCCGAAGGGATTGGTTTTAAGTATGCACCGCGTTATACTGGGAATGTAGCATGTTGCAAGAACTGGTAGCGATGCAGGTGGGGAGTCTCGGTGTTGAAGGCGAGGGTATCTGGCTCGCCCTCGGAACAATCGGGATGCTGCTGGGGATGCTGTACTTCATCCAGCAAGGCTGGGGAGTCACTGACCCACGGCAAAAGGAGTATTACATTATCACGATCCTCATTCCAGGGATCGCAGCCGCGTCGTACCTGTCGATGTTCTTCGGCTTCGGCCTGACCGAAGTTGAGCTCGCGACGGGTCGTGTTGTCGACGTGTACTGGGCACGGTACGCTGACTGGCTGTTCACGACGCCGCTGCTGCTACTCGACATCGGTCTTCTGGCCGGGGCAAGCAGGGAGGATCTCGGTGCGCTCGTCGGGCTTGACGCGTTCATGATCGTCACCGGGCTGGTCGCGACGCTGTCGAAGATCGTCATTGCCCGGTACGCCTTCTGGACGATGAGCACCATCGCGATGATCTTCATCCTGTACTACCTCGTGGCCGTTCTCGGGGAAGCCTCCGCGAACACGAGCGAGGAAGCACAGTCCACGTTCCGCGCGCTCCGCAACATCATCCTGGTGTCGTGGGCGCTGTACCCGGTTGCGTGGCTCGTCGGGACCGAGGGGCTCAACCTCCTCAGCCTGTACGGCGAGACGCTGATCTTCATGGTTCTCGACCTGTTCGCAAAGGTCGGGTTCGGGTTCGTGCTCATCCGGAGCCGGGCCATCACTGGCGAAGACACCGCGCCGACGCCGTCGGCCGAGGAGTCGACCGCCGACTAACGCAGAGAGTCGAACCAACCGAACAACCGTTTTCACTTCATTTCATCCGATGCTCGAGGAGCCCGACCCAACGGCAACACCAGAATCGCTAAACACACGTGCCGTTATCGGGCTCGTCGCCTCGGTCGTACTCGCCGTCGTCGGCCTGTTCATTTTGCCGGTACTCGAAGATGGATTCGGGTTGGCGTTTGGCCCGGCGTTCGGCATAACGCTCGTTATTGAGTTCGTGGCCTTCGTCGGCGTCGCTGTGTCCGTACTCCGGCTCCATCGCGAGCGACCGGTCTAATCCAGCGACGGCCCAACGCGGTCAAGCGCTGCTTCGATGTGGTGATTCTCAACCAGAACGTCGCCAATGACCGTATCCGGTGCGGCTTCCGAGCCGGATAGTCGATCTTCGAGCGCAAGCAGACATGCCTCGCGAACCAAGGCTGCAAGATCACTGCCGGAGTAGCCGTCCGTTCGGTCGGCCAGCGCCGCGGCGTCGAACTCAACGATGGGTTTGTCTGCCGCATGGATGCGGAGGATAGCCTCGCGTGCCACCCGGTCAGGCAGCGGCACTTCGACACGACGGTCGAACCGGCCAGGACGCAACAGCGCTTCGTCGATACGGTCCGGCCGATTCGTCGCACCGATAACGGTGACCTGATCACGTGTCTGCAGGCCATCGAGCTCCGTCAGCAGCTGTGAGACAACGCGTTCTGGCGCCTCACCACCCTCACCAGCGCGGGCGCTGCCGAGTGCGTCGAGTTCGTCAAAAAAGACAACCGCAGGCGCAGCCTCGCGAGCCCGCTCGAAGATGCGTCGGACACCCCGCTCGCTCTCACCGACGTATTTATCAAACAGCTCCGGACCGTCAACGGATAGGAAGTTCGCGTCAGTGCTGGCAGCGATGGCCCGCGCGAGCAGTGTCTTTCCAGTTCCTGGTGGGCCGTATAACAGGACGCCAGCCGGTGCGTCAACACCCAGTTTGGCCAGCGCCTCCGGGTAGGTGATCGGCCACTCGACGGCCCGGATGAGTTCACGTTTGGCGTCGTTGAGCCCCCCTACGTCATCGAAAGAGACATTCGGAACGGTCGCATCGACACTGGGCACTGCCGAGGGAGCAGTGTCATTCACGGCGGTCTCGAAGTCCGCTGCGGAGAGGGACGAGCCGTCTCGCGCGAGCGCCGCTTCGAGTGCGCGGGCCCGGACCGCAAGCAGATCCCCGGCAACATAGCCAAGTGTGCGACCGCCCACCGCCTCAAGATCGGCGTTCGATGCGAGCCCGATCCCATCAGTTAGAACCTCGAGTATGGCGGTTCGAGTAGCGGCGTCCGGACGAGGGACTTGCACTCGACGGGAGAGCCGGCCGCCCCGGACCAGCGGTGTCGGGAGTGACTCGGCGTCAGTCGCCTCGCCGGCGACCACAACGCCTGGCTGTTCGCGGAGGCGTTCGAGCCACGCACCTAACCGACGGGCCCGCGCGTCTTCGTCAGCGAGCGCACCCAATTCGTCGACGTGGACAATGGTTCGCGGCTGGGTAGTTGCGCGTGCGGCTCGTTCCTCGAGGTAGTCGTCGACTGCGCTGCGACTATCCTGTGCTAGCCGGGCAGCGTCGACGCGGACGATGTCCGCGTCGGCGCACCACGCCGCGTGGCGGACGTGGTGCGTCTTGCCAACACCAGCCTGTCCTTCCAGGAGCACGCCGGCAGCAGCCGAGGTGCCGCTGACGGTGTAGGCGTCCTCATCGGTTAACGGGGCGACGAGCGCCGAGCGGCACTCGTCGACAGTGGCCACGTAGCCACCGACGCCGGCGGACGGGACCGGGCGAGTCCCAGGATCATCACCGAACCGGCCGGCTGGCCCGGCGACGATGTTGATCTCCGTGTCGGCGTCGATCGTCACGACTTCATCGGGAAGCGTATCAGTGACCCGGAAGGGGACCTCAAGCGAGCCTCCAAGCAGCGAGACGGTGACGGTATCACCGATGAGCAGCGGCCGGTCAGCGAGTGTAGCCGCCACGGAGTCGGCGCCTCCGCGCACTGCGAGGTCGGCGACCGGGGCGACTGTCACCTGTTCGGCACGGCTCGGGGTCGCGGTCGCAATGGTGACTCGGGCGTCCTCGCCGACGCCGAGGCTCGAAGCAAGCGACGCATCGAGGCGGACACGGTCCGTTGTCAACTCTTCGGCAATCGTTGCCATCGCCGCCGTCCGTGCGCCGACCGTCGCGGTGAGGACGACAGCATCGCCGTCGGCCACTTCGAGCGCGCTGGCGAGCGAGGACGAGAGCGCCACGTCTTTGCTGTCCCCGACGGTGACGCGTGCAGTCCGCTCGGTCATTACAGTTTGGTCACCGCTGGCGTGCCATCGCCGCCGGATACGGACTGCCATGGAGCGCATACCGCAGGCCAGCAAAGGCTGCGAGCGCAACCGGCGCCCCCAAGATGGAGAGGTAGACGGTCGAGCCGGTGAGGTAGCTTGCAACGTTAGCGAGGAGCATCACCGCGATGGCCACGAACAGTGGGATACGGTCGGTTGGGTCGATACCGGTCATATGCGTATCTACGTTATCAGTGGACCCGCCAAGGATTATAACCATCGTCCATGCCGCAAGACACGGGCGGTAGGTGGTCCGACCGAACATCGACTCATCTGTGCCCGTGTCGGCCCAACGGCAATCAGATGTGACGGGTCGTCGAGACTTGACGAT
>CAYZJQ010000108.1:0-8278 GCA_964478805.1 uncultured Halobacteriales archaeon
CCTTCGGGCCGGAGTCAGACGGGGAGTCCACTGGCAAGCCTCCGACGTCAGTCGGGGGCAACCGACGGGTCCTGCGTTCGGTGACATGCTCCCCGATCAACGCAGCGTTGAACTCAGAGTCCGAGTGCTTGTCGCATGCGTGTTAACAACCCGTTGTTAATGCCCAATTCCGCTGCAATCACGGTGAGTTCGTCGTCGGTGTAGCGGTCGTCCTCGCGAGCGTCAGTTAGCCATGCCTGCCATTCGTCCTCCGAGAGGACCCCTCGTGATGCATCGTCCCATCGTTCGACGAACGCCTCGCGGGATGGAACAGGCACGTCCATACCTGGTCCGCCCCAGTATAGCGGCGAAAGTACGAATGCCACATCCGGGTCATTGCTCGGGCAAAACCGGTACGGATACCCTTCGTAATGAAACGCCTCCGTTGGGGTCACTGTTTCACCGGTTGGCAGTTCAAGCGTGTCCACAGACCGTATTCGACCCGGTCATAAAAGAGCGGTTCGCCGCACCATAGATATTAGGTATAAGCCTCATGACCGGGCCAGAGATAGCTTCAAACGCTGACTCCCCGTCAGCGTCCCGGTGCCGGATCCGCTCCCCATCTCCGGCATTCGGATCTTCTCGATCGTCCCCTCCGTAAGTCGTCGGACATCCCCCGCTCGGTGTCGGATTCAGTGAGCTGAGCTAATGGAGGAATTTAAACCACGTACGTCGTAATGTTTCCACGATGTGGGGAGTCCCTCCGGCCACCGTCCCCTATCTGGCCGCGTTCGGCTGCTCGGCGGCAGCCTGTCTGACAGTCGCCGAGCTGCTGCGACGGCGTTCGGAGGCGCCCGGCGAGCGTGAACTGACGGCGCTGTTCTTCACCATCGGGCTGTGGGGACTCAACTCCGTTGTGCGGGTGCTGGTCGCCGATCCGCTGCTCACCCGTGTGTTGTTGACCGCCGAGCTCGGCTTTGGAATGACAAGCGCGGTGCTGTGGCTGCTGTTCGTGCTCGCCTACAGCGGCTACGAGCCGCTGGCCGCGCGTGGGTTTCGGCTTGTCGTCGGCGGGCTGGTCGCCGGGGCGGTTCTGTTACCGGCAACGAACGGCCTCCACGGGCTCGTCTGGACGAGTCTCGACCCGGTCACCAGCCAAGGGGTAACCACCCTTACCATCCTGAAGGGTCCTGGGCACTATGCTGTGACGCTGACGGCGTACCTCCTCGGGTTTCTTGGGCTTGGTGCGCTCGGCCGACTGATGTGGTCGACACCGCCGGCGCGGCCTGCAGTGGCGGCCCTGCTCTCTGGGTTCTGTCTTCTCATCGGCGTGAACTTCCTGCCGTACGTCACCGACCTCCTCATCGAGCACCCCCCGACAGTGACGCCCCTGGGGGCGACGTTCGCCGCAGTCGGCGGTGTCGTCGCGGTCCGGTACGACCTCTTTGGCGTCGTTACCGTCGCCCGGCGTAGCGTCTTCGAGACGCTCACCGACCCGGTGGCCGTGGTTGACCCCGATGGCCAGCTGCTCGACGCGAACAAAGCGTTTCGCGAACAGTTCGGTCCCGTCACCACCGGCGTCCCGCTCGCGCAGGTCTGGCCGGAACTCATGACCGATTTCGAGCTCACGGATCACGGGACGAGCACGGTCCACGTCGGCAACGACTCCACGACGGGGTACTACTCGGTGACCGTCTCACCGGTCACGGTCGGTGCGCAGCTGCGCGGCCGCTCGCTCGTCTTTCGTGACGTGACTGACCTGACAACGGCGACCCGGCAGCTGGAACGACAAAACGAACAGCTCGACGAGATTGCCTACTCTACGGCCCACAATCTCCGCAACCCGCTCGGCGTTATCAGCGGCTACGCCGACGTGCTTGAGACACACCTATCGGCGATTGATGATCCCAACTTCGATGACCAGCTCGTGAGAAACTCCCTGGAGAAGGTGGCGACCAACAGCGATCGGATGGAAGAGATCATCACCGACCTGCTGCGCGTCACCCACGCGAGCAAGGCCGCAAGCGACCGCGCGTTCGTCCCGCTTGAGACGACGGTCCGGCAAGCTGTTGAGGGCGTCAACGACACCGATGAACTCTCGGTGTCGGTCCCTCACGACCGAGCTATCCGCGCCAATCCCGACCAGTTTGAGATGCTGGTCGGCTCGCTCGTCCGCGCAACCCGTGACCGAGCTGACGCGACTGCGACCATCACCGTTACCGCCCGGGACGACGGGTTCATGTTTGAGGACACTGCGCTCCCTATCGACGCGGAGGACGCTGACGTGTTTCTCTCGTACGGGTACACCACCAAGTACCCCGGGACCGGGCTCGGACTCGCGGTGGCGCAGGTGCTTGCGACGAGCCACGGCTGGTCGATCGCGGTCGACCCTGACCACGAAGGCCTCCGGGTCGTTGTCTCCGGTGCGACCACGCGTGCGACCGTCCCCGCGTCGACCGACGACGCCGATACGAGAGCCACTCCGATTCCCGACGGGTCGGTGGAGTAATAAATTCGCTGTTCGACGCGTTACTTTCAGTAACTTTGTATTGAAACCACAGCCCCGTGTATCGGCGGTCGCGATGTTCGACCCCGTCCACGAGCAGTTGACGACGCTAAGCGAGGAAACCATCAGTCCCGCCTACCTCACCGACCGGGCGACGTACGAGGCGTATGCGGCACGCAACGACCGGACGTTGCTCGCCTGTTACGCCGACGGCGTCGACCAGCCGATTGTTGAGGTGGCGCCCGAGGACCTCGATCGAACCGACTGGGACGTGCTCGGTGTCGCACTGCTGGGCCGGTACGACCGCGCCGGTCTCGGCGAGGCCGTCGCCGTCCCGGTTGAGCGGGTGCTCGCGTCGACGCCACTGTGCGAGGCGGACTTTCCTGTCTCCTTCGTGAAGCTCCTCGCTGTCCGCCCGGATCAGCAGGGACGCGGGTTAGGGACGCGTATCTCGACGGATGCGGCCGCCCGGGTCATCGCCGAGCCACCGGCAGCAACGATGGCGTGGCTGCGCGACAACCCCGCTAATCGAAAGATCGCCGCCAGCTACTCCGATTTCGTGATGGCGCGGTTCGATGACTACTTTCCCGACGACTGGGCTTGCCCGGAGTGCGGCTTCGGAAATGACTGCGACTGCGCCGTCGAAATGTACGGCTGGTTTACCGACGATCGTGCCGCGCTTACGGGCAGCGTCGACGCGAGCCGGGCGGCGGCGCCCAGCGACGACTGATCGACACACTCGCTGTCTGGGCCGACCGGGCGAGGACGCGTGACCTCCCCCGGTCTTAAGTCCGCAGACTGCGTCCGCCGTCGTATGCAGATCGGCTCGCGCCGGGCGGTGCTCAATCCCATCAGCGGCACCGGGGACCACGCTGAGTACGTCCGTCAACACATGCGGGCCCGTGGCTTCGCCGTCGACGAGACCGCGGGTGAGGGTGATGCCGTCGCGTTCGGTCGCGAGGCCGGCGAGCGTGGCGTCTCCGAACTCGCCGTCTGTGGCGGCGACGGGACGGTCAACGCCGTGCTCCGGGGTCTCGACCAGGCAGACCATCTCGCCGAGGTGACCGTTGGCGTCGTCCCCTGCGGGACGGCGAACATCCTCGCGGGCAACATCGGAGTCCGCGATATCGACCACGGCATCGAGTTGGCCGACAGCGGACCAGTCCGGGACGTAGATGTCGGCTATGCCGACGGCGAGCCGTTCGCCGTCTCGTGTATTGCCGGCTTTCCCGCCGACGCCAGCCTGGCGGCCTCCGCCGAAATGAAAGAGCGGTTCGGCACGCTCGCGTTCCTCATCACCGGTGCACAGGAGGCGGTCGACTTCGACGGCATCGAGATCGAACTCGAGGCGACCGTCGACGGTAGTATCGAGGAGTGGCACGGCGACGCTACCTGTGTTCTCGTCGGCAACGCGCGGAAGTTCATCGAGCAGGGGGGCCAGGCGGACATGGAAGACGGCCTCTTCGACGTGGCTATCATCGACCGGATGCCGGCGGGTAACCTCGTTGCCGAGGCCATCGGCCACCGCGTGCTCGGGCGCGGTACGCAGGGCGTTACCCACCTCCGCGCGAGCGACCTCTCCATCTCTGGTTCCGAGGCGATCACCTTCTCGCGAGACGGCGAGTTGCTCACCCACGAGGACCTTCACCTGTGGAACGAGCCACGGACACTTTCGTTGCGCGTCGGCCCGGGCTACGAATCCGACCCTGGCTGACCGATCTCGCCCGGCACGAGCGGATCGCCGCCTAACGGGGTCTCCACGTCCGCAAAGCCACAGTCGTCACAGGCGACCGTCTCGCGGTCGCCCAGCCGGTAGCCGACGAGGTCGTGCCCACACCGAGGGCACGGCTCGCCGGCCCGTGCTGGTGGATGGATGGGAGCGACGCCCGCAAGCACGAGCCGGGTAGTGATCGTCGGATTGTCCACGAATGCACTGCTCGCGTCGGTCGCCGTCCCCCAGACGACGTGGGCCCCTTCGGCGAGCCGCGCTCGGACCGCGTCCACCGCTTCCTCCGCAGCCTGTACGGACACCCCTCGTCCGCCGGCGAGGTGAACGACCGCACCGGTCGCGCGGTCAAGCGACACGGGGCCAGCCGCGTCGACTGCAGCCTCGACCGCCGTCTCGGGATCGGCGGCAGCTCCAGTGCCGACGGCCGCATAGCCGCCCGTAGACAACATCATCTCGGCGTCCGCGAGATCGATGTTTACCGCATCCGTCTGCGAGACGAGCCGGACGAGCGCGGCGAGCGCCGCTGCCGTCCCTGCGACGGGATCGCCGTCGTCGGCCGCGAGCACGACTGCATCGCCGGCGTCGCGCAGCGTCGCCAGCGCTGCTCGCACGCCGCCATCAACGCGTGCCGACATTGCCGCGATGAAGACGACGAGAACCGTGGGCGGGCAGCGCCGTGCGAACGCCACTGCTGGGGAGACATCGCTTGGATCGACGGCGATGAACGCGGCACGTGCGTCAGCCGGCACTCCCTCTGTGCGGGCCACCACGCCGCCGGGCTCGACGCGGTCGGCGGCCGCGCGACCGACTCGCCCGGTGCCTGTCAGCGCAATCGAGCCGTCCAGCGCTGCGACGACCGCCCCTAGGTCGTCCTCGTCGCTCACATGAGCCCCGTCGCGTGCGATGTGTATCAATCCCGTCGCTACCAGGCGTCCGCGAGCACGCCGCGTAACCCCTCGACGGTCGCCGACAGTCGCTCGGGGGCGTTCATCATGAGCGCGTCGTCGTGGGTGATCTCGGCTGCGCGGTCGAGCTCCGACTCGGGAACCGAGGTGTCGCGCAGCCGCGTCGGAAGCCCGAGCCCGTCGCGGACCGTTTCCACGGCGGTGACGACGCCGTCGGCCATCGCGGCTGGGTCAGCGGCGTCGACCCCGAGCCCCTCCGCGAGCAGGTCGCGGCGACCATCTACCCGCTCGAACAGGTACCGCAGCGCATCCGGGGCAACGGCGGCGTGGGCGGCACCCTGTTGGACGTCACTGACCGCCGTCAGCCCGTGGCCGAGGGCGTGAATGACGGAAAGCGTCGAGCCGTCCGGTCGGGAGGCGCCATACTGGGCGAGCACGACACCCGCGACGGCCCGCTCAAGTGTCTCACGATCGTCAGTCCCGCCGCCGAGGGTTGGCAGTGACTCCCGACACAGCCGCAGCGCATGGATCGCTGTCGCGTCCGACACGGCCGTCGCGTTCGCGGCGTAGAGCGTCTCGACGGCCTTATCGAAGCCGTTCATCGCCGACGCCGCGAGTACGCCGGCTGGGGTGTACCGGAACAGTTCGGCGTCGTAAAACAGGGCGGTCGGCATCAACCGGCGGTCGGAGAGCCCCCCTCCGACGGCCTCGTCTACGCCACCGGAATCAGGTGTCGCTGTCAGCCCTGCGAGCTGCGAGAGGTCCGCCCCTGAGAGCGTCGTCGGCACCGCCACCACGGGTGGCAGGTCGCCGTCCGGAATCGGGAGCGTGCCCGTCTCGACGACGGCTGCGGCGGCCTCGGCGACCGACTGGCCGCTCGCGGTCAGAACGGCGGCGGCCTTTGCAACGTCGAGTGCTGACCCCCCGCCGAGCGCGACGAACGCGTCGGCGTCGTGCTCGCGGTACGCCGTGCGGGCACCGGCCGCCTCAACGAGTGCTTTACGCGCGCTCGTCCCCGCAAAGGTGCCCGCGTGTCGGTCACCGAGACCGGCCTCAACGGGATCGATCACTCCGGGTGTCGCGCCGACGCTCTCGCCACAACAGATGAGCGCGCGGTCGATATCGGCAACCGCGAGTTCCTCACTGAGGGCAGCGACGCTCCCGGCGCCGAACCGAATCGTGCCGGGGTGGTACTCGAGGCGAAACGGCGTGGGCAACTCCATAGCCCAGTCTCACGGCCGGAGGCAAAAACCGTGGGTGGTGACCCGCGCGTCACCCGCCGACACCCGCGTCCGCGAGCGTACTTACGCGTGGCGTGCCTACGAATGATATGTCCGATTCCGACATCCCTGTCACCGCAGCGCGGCCCGACAGCCTCATGCACAGCGCCGGCTGGGACCACGTCACCCTGATCGGGAGCAACGCCGAGGACACGGTTGCGTTCTACCGCGACGTGCTCGGCCTTTCACTCGTGGTCCGCCAGCCGAATCTTGACCGTGAGAACGTCGAGCACCTCTTTTTCGACGCCGGTGACGGCCGGATGGTTACCTTCTTCGTCGACGAGTCGCGCGACTCGGTCGACGAGCAGAGCCCCAGCGTCGGCGCGGTCCACCACCTCGCGTTCAGCATCGAGCCGGCCGAGCTCCCCGAGATCCGCGACCGGCTCTCGGCGGCGGGTCACCGCGTGAGCGAGTTCGACCGTGGCGCGTTCCACTCGCTGTACACTCACGACCACAACGGACTGGTCATCGAACTGGCCGCCGACAAGTACGCCATCCCGGATGACCGCCGCGGTGAGGTGCTCGCACGTGCCCACGCCGCCCGGGTCGCCGCCGGCGACGACTACGTCGACTCCGAACACTTGGAGGTCGCCCTCGAGGAGCTCGGGCTGCCGGTGGAGCCGTACGACCTTCCCGCCGCCGCGACCGGGCGCGACTTCTGACCGACGGCGGTCGACTTCCGAACTGAGTTCGGACGCGCGCTTTTATCCACCCCCGTCCTGCTGTCGACGTGTCCAGTCGTGGTACTGCCGCCGGCATCGCGCTCGGCGGGCTTCTCGGTGCCGGCTGTTTTATCACGGAAACGACGGCCCTCGTCGCGCTGCCGGCGGCGCTCGCGGGTGCCGTCTCCGGGGCCGGTTTGGACGGCGACGCCGCTATCGACGGTACCTACGCCGCGCTCGGCTGTGGGGTCGTTGCGCCGACGCTCGTGGCACTCGCGTGGCTGCTCGCGACGACCGGTGTCGTGCTCGCCGGCGCCGAACCGGCCCTCGCGCGTGCGGTCTCGGCGGGGTTCACGCTTGTCGTCTGGCTGCCGATACTGCTCCCGGTGGGGTATTTCGCGGGCCGCGGTGCCGGCCTCGCGCGCCGGAGTGTCGCTGACTGACGGCGGCCCTGACCGCACCGAGGCGTACGCTTTTGTGGAGTGGTGACATACGACGTGGTATGACGTTCGTGATCGTCGGCTACGGCCGGGTCGGGCGGCGCACGGCGAAGGATCTCCGAGCCGAGGGGTTCGACGTGACGGTCGTTGAGGTGCGCCCTGAGCGCGTCGGCTGGGCGCGCGAGGACGGATTCGACTGTATCGAGGGTGACGGCGAGGACGAGCGGACACTCACCGACGCCGGGATTGAGGACGCCGACGCCGTCGGCGCCGTGACGGGTGATCTCAACGTGAACTTTGCGGCCTGTATGATCGCGAAAGGGTACGACTGTCGGACGGTGATGCGCATCGATGAGGACTACCGCGAAGAGATTTACGAGCGGTACGCTGCCGACGTAGACGAGATTATCTATCCCGAGCGACTGGGCGCGGCAGGCGCCAAAAACGCCCTACTTGGAGGGGATCTCAACGTGCTCGCGGACGTGACCGAACACCTCACGCTCGCGACCGTCGACATCGGCGAGGCGTCGCCCCACGTCGGCTCGCGGGTCGTCTCGTTGGAGCTTCCCGGCGATGCTCGGGTGTACGCTCACGGCCACCGCGGCGATCCTATGGATGTGCCGCTACCGAGCGTTGAGATCGCGGCCGGCGATCGACTCGCCGTCATCGCCGACCGCACCTCGCTGGACGGCGTCGAAGCGTACCTCGCCGACGGGTAAATGGGGGGAACGGGGGGCTTTCGAGGCGCGCGAGAGAGGATGGGGGAGTGAGGCCGTC
>CAYZJQ010000109.1:0-3483 GCA_964478805.1 uncultured Halobacteriales archaeon
AACCCGGAGAGGACGTTCGCGATGATGCTCTCGACGTCGACGGCGTAGTTCATCGCCTGCCGGAACGGGACGGAGTCGAACGGCTCGGCGTTGTATTTCATTGCGTTGTATATGATTCGCGTGCTGGGCACGGCGGCGATGGACGCGTTCTCGGAGTTTTGCACCTGGCTGATGTTCTGCGGCGGGACGTTGACGATGATGTCCGTTTCGCCGGAGAGCAACTGGTTGACGCGCGTGCTCGCCTCTGAGGCGGCTTGGATGACCAGCTCGTCGGCCGGTGCGGCGTCTAAATAATAGTCGTCGTAGCTGGAGAAGACGACCTGGACGTCCTGTTCGTAGGTCTCGAGCTGGAACGGGCCCGTCCCGTTCATATTGGAGTTGATGTACGCGGAGTCGTTGCTCTCGACCCACGACTTGTTCATGATATCGCAGTACGTCGCGAACTGCGCGAAGACGATGGGGTTGATGCCGTCGGAGTTGACAATAACGGCGTTGTTCCCGTCGGAGGGCTCCGCGCTCGTGACGCCTGCCAGTTGGTCGGACTGTGGGCTTTCGAGGTTGCCGACGTCCGACTGAACGATTCGGTTGATAGAGAAGGCAACGTCCTCTTTCGTCATCGAATCGCCGCTGTGGAACGAGGCGCCCGAGCGGAGCTGGAACCGAACCTGTCCCGGTTCTTGCCGCTCGTAGCCGGTGGCGAGCCGCTCGACGATTCGCCCTTCGCGGTCCCGCTCAAGTAGCCCTTCATACACCTGCGTCACGATGTTGTCCGTCGGCGTCTCGCGGTGGTCCTGCGGGTCCAGCCCGGAGTCCATGTTCGACTGCGTGATCGTCACCGAACTCTTCGAGCCCTGCGGGTTGATCGTGTAGCCGTCGATACGCTCGTCAGTCCGGGCTTCCCACTCGACCTCGTTTGACTTCCCGTAAACGCTGTACTGGCGGTTGAGGAAAATCCACGGCGCTTCTTCATTGAGCACGAGGTTCGCCCGTTGGAGGAACCCTTCGCGGGTCTCCGGCTCCGGTCGGTCCGTCGCCGTCGCGGTGTCCGTTGCGGTGTCGGTATCGCCACCGGCGTCCGTTGCGGTATCCGTCTCGCCGCCGCCACTGGTACAGCCAGCGATCGCTGCGCTTCCGGCTGCGGTGCCAGCGAGCGTCAGGAACCTTCGTCGGTCGATGTCTCGTGACATATAGTCGCACGAGTCAGTCCATACACTTAAATACCCCGGAGCAGACTGCCGCCGATCAGACCTACGTGTTGGTCCCTAGCCGGTAGCGGTATGGCTGGTCCCGGATGACCTCAACATCGCCGCGGCGGGCATGTCGGCCCAGCACCGTCGCCACCTGATGAGCGCTGTCGAACTCCACACCGTGTTCCTCAAGCAGGGCGAGGATCTCTCGGGCTGTGAGCGGCTCCTCAGCGTCGGCCTCGGCGAGGACCGATCGGATACGCTCGAACTCGCCCCGACGTATGCGCATGTGCATACACAACACTCCCACCTCCTTAGCTACCCGTCAGACATCCGTCGGACGGTCAAGGGACGAGAATCACCGGCCAGCGATAGGGTGAACCCGTCGTCTGTTGTCGGACGTTCGTTCGACACAGAGTCACACGGGCGTGTCATGTTCGCTCGTGAACTCCCGTTCCTTGCGGTACTGGTCGACGAACGCAGTCACGTCGAACTGGAGCATCTGTGCCTCGAACTCTGAGACTGAGTCGTCGTCGCCGGCGTGGCTCATCGCGTGTTCCATCAGCTCAACGATGAGCTCAACCGCGACCTCGTGAAGCCGCCGGGAGTCGAAGTCGGTGACCCACACCATCGCATAGCCCACCTCGCCGTCGTCGCTCACGTCGGCGGCGACAACGGCCTCGGGGAACTCTTCGCGGACGATTCCCAACAGATGCATTGTCGAGAAGTCTGCCTCGGTGGTCGTCTCAACGGTCGCCCGCAGCGTCTCGACGAGGAACTCAGGGACGAACCGTGAGAGCGGGTGGACGTCCACGACGACCGCGTGGGTCTCGCCGCAGTCGCAGGCGAACTCGCGCAACCCCATGTCGAGTTCGTATACCCGCTTGCGCTCGCCGCACGGGAGATCGAGTTCCTCCCCGCGTCCACCCGGCACCCGTGGCTCCGCCATGGTCTGACTCCGAGCCCCCGACGTAAAAGGTCGTCTCCCCGGCGCAGCCGGCGGCCACCGGCGTCGCGTACCGGAGCGTGGTTACTCCGGTTCCGGGAGGTCGTCCGGACCAAGCGGCGCATCGTAAGGGTCGTCCGCGGGGTCCGGCTCCTCGCTGGCTGGCTCCTCGTAGGCGTCGACCGCAGCGACATAGGCACGGCCCATAATGCCCGCTGAGACCAGCGTCGCGAGCCCGGCTGCGATTCCTGAGAGAACGAGCCCGGGGGTCCCGGTGACGAACGAAGCCGCGAGTCGCGGAGTGAGATAGACGACCGCGAGCACCGATACGATGCTCAACACCGCAACCCGACGACCGGTCGCAAGCGACCATGCCCGCCGCAGCGCCTCGGTCGGGCCCGCGTCGTCGATGGCGATAGCGGGGTGGGCAAAGAGCAGAGACACTGCGAGGAAGACCCCAGGCACGACGAACGCGACGAGGCCCGCAACGACCAGCGTCCGGACGACGACGCCAACGAGAAAGCCGATCGCCACGGTCCGTCCGATCCGGCGGCGCGCTGCCGCCGCGATGTCGTCGCCGGTGACCACCCGGAGGGTGACGACGGTCCCGTACTCGGAGGCCAGCGCGACGGCGCCGAACAACAGCAACGAGGTGCCGTACGAGAGTCCGAGCGCGAGCGGCGTCCCGCCGACGGTCGCCGGGTCAACGGGGATGGACGCGGGATCGCCACCGACCGCGAGGTACTGGTCGACGGACGCCGCCAGCAGGGTCTCACGGGCCACGGCCGTCGCGACGCCGACGCCGGCAAACAGGAGGACAAGCAGGCCACCCGCGGCGCCACGGAGTTCGCGGACGGCCTCAATGAGCGCCGTCGTGCCGCGCATCTACGGCCAATCGTCGCGGTCGTCGTCGCCCTCGCGCTGCTTGCGCGTGGTCTCCGGGTCGCCGAGCGTCCACCCGGCGGCCTCTGCGGCCTGTTCGACCGGCAGAAACTCCCATTCGACCGCCGCCGCGACCGACGCGTCGTCGCCGTCCTCGGTCCCGACGAGAACATGGCGGTCGGTGTCGAACTGCCGTTTCACGTTCTCCAGCGACTCTGACTTCCCGCGTGGCCCGGAAAAGAAGTCCTGGCGGATGCGGTTTTTCCGCGTGAAGTTCGTCACTACGTACGTGGGCTTGTCGCTCACGACACCGACGTACTCGCTCCAGGTCCGCGCGTCGGCGAACACCTCCTCGGGATCGGCGAGTCGCTTGAGCGCCTCCAGTTCGAACGCGAGGGTCATATCTGTCGAACCGCCGCCTTGCATAGCAAGTATGGGTCGCTCCCGGGAGAAAACGCTTCTGAACCG
>CAYZJQ010000109.1:3583-8183 GCA_964478805.1 uncultured Halobacteriales archaeon
GCGGCAGCGGCACGGACGTTGTCGCTGTCGTCCTCCGCGAGGGTGTCGCCGAGCGGATCGATCGCGCGGGTGTCACCAATGCGCCCAAGCGCGCGGGCTGCCTGCGAGCGCACTTCAGGGTCCTCGGCGACGAGTCGGTCCGCGACCGGCTGGACGGAGCTTTCGGCACCGATCTCACCGAGTGCTTTCAGGACTGTCTTCTGGAGCGGCGGGTTCGACTCCCCGTCGATGTAGTCGTGGAGCGTCTCACAGGCGTCGTCGTTACCGATCTTGCCGAGCACCTCAATGGCCGGCCGGTCGCGCCGCTGGGCCAGTGCCATCATCGCGTCGTACGCCTCCGGCGAGCCCATCCGGCGCAGCGCGTTCACGCAGTTCTCCTGCATGAAATCCGAGTCAAGGTAATCAAGCGCCATGAGAACCCGCTCGGGATCGTTCTCGTGTTCGGCGATGCGGACGACGCCGAGTTCGGGCGGGAAGTCCTTGCGGTTCGCCGACTCAAGCCGGTCGTAGAACCCCTCGGCCGTAAGCTGCTCGACAACAGTAAGATCGTCCCACACCTCCGCGTCCTCGAGCCCCTCGGCAAGCGCGTCAGTCGCCTCAAGCAGCTCAGCGATGGTCGCGGCGTCCGCGTCAGCGTCGAGGCCTGCGTTGCCGACGGCCGCCGCGACCGCGTCCAGCGCGTCGGCGTGCGACGCCGGGAACGCGTCGTCGTCACCGACGGCGACCGATTCCCCGAGCGGCTCCGCGACCGCCTCAACGAACCCGTCGACGGCCTCGGCAGCCTCGTCTTCTCCCGTCTCCGTCCACTCGGCATCGGTCAACGTCGACCGGGACGCCTCGATGTCGTCGATCACGTCCTCGGCATAGGGGCCTCGCTGTGCCTCCACCTGGTCGCGTAATCCCTCGACGCGTTCCTCAAGTTCCATACGGGGGGCCTCCGCGTCCTCATCGCCCTCTTCGGGCTCCGGGAGGGACGCCGCCTCGAGCTTCGTCTCGACCGTCTCGAGATCGGCCTCGACGGCGTCGAGGTCGGCCTCGGTCGCGGCCGCCTCAAGAGCCGCGTCGATATCGTCGAGGCTCTCGTGGAGCGAATCAGCGGTCACGTCGACGGCCGTCTCCTCGACTTCCTCGGCCGGCTCGGCCGCATCCCCTTGGTCGTCCGCCTCGTCGGTCCCGTCGGTCATTATACGCTGTTCCGGCGGTTCCAGAAAAGAGCGTTTCCCTTCGCCGGTCAGTCCGCCCGCCAGTAGAACCCCGGCGAGAGCAGGAGGTACGCCAGCGCACACAGCAGCAGTGCGAGCGGGAACGCACCGTCGAGTGCGTTCGGGACGAGCAGCGCGAACGCCTGCACCACGCCCAGGATGAGCGCGTCGCCGGGCAGCAGGTCCGGATAGGTGACCGGCGCGAGCATCGCGACGGCGAGCAGGCCGGTGGCGACGGCCGCCAGCGTCGGGCCGGCGATGCCCGCGAACGTCGTTCCGACCGCGGTGGCGTCGGCGAGCAGCAGCGCCGCAAGCAGCGTCGCCGCCAGCGTCGTCTGCACTCCCTCAGTGGTGTGGTCGTCGGCGTCGTAGGCGGCGTACATCCCCAGACGAAGGACGCCCGCAGCGACGAACAGGCCGCCGGCGACGAGCGCGACCCCGAGTCGCGCCGGGTCGAATCCCCACAGCCCTCGGGCCAGCGCAAACGTCACCAACGCGGGCGCGACGACGAATGTCGCGACGTCCGCCAGCGAGTCGAGCATCGCACCGGCCTCTGAGGAGCCGTAGCGGCGCGCGAGCACCCCGTCGAGCCCGTCGGCGATAGCCCCCAACAAGATCAGGCGGGCGGCCAGTGACGGCTGGACCGTCGCCGCGGCCGCGGCCGCGAACCCGAGCGCCGCGTTCGCGGTGGTGACGACGTCGGCGACGGAGAGCCGCCCGACGAAGCGGGGCTGCATGTCTCGGCGGTCGGCGGTCGCCGTCTTATTCCGTTCGCTTCGGGGGCGGCCGCAACCACGGCGCCTATACGCGTACCCGACGTAGACAATACGATGAGACGGCGGACTTTCATTGCGACGCTCGGCGCCGGTGCCGGCGTCGCGCTCGCCGGCTGTGGCACGACGCTCTCGCAGGCCGATTACGACGTGGGGATGACGGCGAACCGCTACCGCCCACAGCGAATCACCGTCGCGGTCGGGGAGACGGTCACCTGGGGGAACCCGAGTTCGCGTGGCCACAGCGTCACCGCCTACGAGGACGGGCTGCCCGCGGGCGCGGCGTTTTTTGCATCCGGCGACCTCGATACCGAAGCCGAGGCGCGCGACCGCTACCCGCGGGCCGGTAACATCCAGTCGGGCGAGACGTACAGCCACACCTTCGAGACCGCCGGCGAGTACCCCTACTTCTGTATTCCTCACGAGCGCGACGGAATGGTCGGCACCGTCATCGTCGAATAGGCAAGCGAGCTGGCGCTGCCGCTCCGGCCCGTTGATAATCAAGAAAGGCGGCAGTCGGTTACGCGGTCTCGTCGACCGCGACGTCCTCCTCGTCGACGTCGACGGCGGCCTCTTCCTCCTCGGCGACCTCCGCGGGGCGCGCCTCAAGGGTGAGCTTCTGGATCTCCACCCGCCGGAGCGGGTAGATCTCTTTACATTCCGCGTAGATGGCCGAGGAGAGCCGCCCCTCGACGACACTGTCAACCACGTCGGCGAACGTGTGGTCCCGTGCCGTCTCACGGACCAGCTCGGACATCGTCTTTCGGATGGCCCGCTCCTGGCTGTGGTCGGCCTTCTTTGTCGTGAACGCGACCGGCTGGATCTGGATTCGGTAGTCGTCGCTCGTCAGCACCGTCTCGAACGACTCCACCTTAGAGGAGCCGCGACGGACGAGCGAGCGCAGGTAGTCCCGCGTGAGCTCGTGTTTGATGAACTCCGTGTAGACGGCGTCCGAGCCGAGGTCCGTGATGCGGAACGTGAGTTTAGTGTTATTCTCGCTGGCATCGCCCTGCAGTTCGCCCAGCGTGGTCACGATGGTTCGGTCGTAGAGCTGTTCGGGTTCGTCTGCCGTGGTCTCGCCGAGTTCGGCCCGGTCGAACTGCTCGGGGGCCATCACGGTGTACCACTTCTTTTGCTGTTTCCGCTTGGATACGCTTCGGTCACTCATTGGTATTGGATATCTGGATGTCGTTGATGATGCGTGTTGCAACCGCGAGGTTGCTCACGTAGTCGTCCGTCGTCGCCCGGAGTCCGCCCGTCGTCTCGCGCTCGACGGTCGTCACGACCGTCGATCCCTCGACGCGGGTAGACAGCTCCGGGGTGTTGTCCGGTGCGAGCGCTGCCGCTACGACAGTCGGGTGCGCGTGGGTGGTCCGCACGACTGCTCGTTTCACAGCGCCGTCCGCACCTCCTGTGCTGTCGTTGTTGGGTCGATGCCGGCGAGCCTGCCGGTCGCGCCGCGTCCGGCCCAGGCCGCCTCGGTCGTGTCCGCCACCGTACGTGCGAGTGCGGCCGCCCGCTCGCCATACAGCGCCGCGGCCTCGTCGCCGACGACCAAGACAAGCGGCTCTGGCGACCGGTAGCCGTGAGCCAGTCGGGCGACGGTGCCCAGCGGTGCGTCCGCGGCTGCCTGCAGGACCACTAGCCCGCTGTGGCGTGCCAAGTCGGCTGCGTGCAGCGCCGCGTGGGCCGCCGCGCCGTGGGTGTGCCACGCTCTGCGGGCCTCGCTTGCGTGCGCGAGTTCGGCAGTAGCGGTGTCAGTCGTCTCCGCACGGGCCGCCTCGATGGCGAGCGCGACTCCGATGCCTGGGGCCGTCCGCGCACAGGCGTCGAGGACGTCGGCGTAGCCGCCAAGCGTGCGGAACGGCCCGCCGGCGTACGGTCGGAGCGCGCGCGCGACCGTTTCCGCGGCGCGGTCGGGGGCGTCCGTCACGGCACGCAGTGCGACGAGCGATGCGAGCCGGCGCCGGCCAGCGTCGTCGAGGTCGGCCGGCAGCTCCAGCGCCGCGAGCGCGGCCGCCGCGCCGTCGGCGTCCCCGGAGAAGTCCGCGTGCACGAGCGTCGTGTGGGCGAGTCCGTCCGCGAGGTCCGCGACCGGGAGCGCGACGCCGGGGCGGCGGGCCAGTCGTCGGTCGGCTGCTTCGTACAGCGGCGTGTCGTCGCCAGGGACGAACCCGCCGGCAAAGGCGCCGGCGAGCGCGAGCAGCGAGGCTGGCTCACAGCCGAGCGCCACGACCGCGTCGTAGGCGGTGGCAGCGACGGCCCCGTCGGTCACGGCCACGTCAGCCGGCGCGTCGGTCCCGAGTACCACGGTTGCATCGGCGTCAGTGCTACGCTCGTCGGGCACCTGGCGCACCGAGGCCTGGAAGGGTGTATCGGTCGCCCGCAGCGCCGCCCCGAGCTGGCCGAGCGCCGCAAGGGCATCCCCGTCAGCCGTCGCCGTCAGCCGGACGAAGCCGGCGCTTTGGCAGACGGCCGCGAGGCTCTCGGCGGGGGCGGACGCGTTCGGACGGCCGGCCGTGCTCATTTGCGTTTACTCCTCGAGGAGGTCGGCCGCCACGTCGTACGAGTAGGTGAAGTCTTCGTCGAGCTCGTCGCCGCGGTAGTAGTTGACCAGCCGGCGGA
>CAYZJQ010000110.1:0-8060 GCA_964478805.1 uncultured Halobacteriales archaeon
GTGTTGAACCGTGTCACGATGGACTCGACCGGCTCGACCTCCTCGATAGCGACGGGGTCGCGGTCGGACTCGAACTCAAGCAGCCCACGCAGCGTCTGGAGCCGCTCGGTCTGGTCGTTCATCATCTCGGCGAACTCGCCGTACTTCTCGTAGTCTCCCTCGCGGACGGCCTCTTGGAGCGTGCCGACCGATTCGGGGTTCCACTCGTGGAACATCCCCGACGACCGGTGGGCGTACTCGCCTTGATGTTCGAGGTCCAGGTCCGCCTCGTCGGTCCGGTCGTATGCAACGGCATGGCGCGCGCGGATGTCACGCTCGATGTCGTCGATATCGATCCCCTCCGTCCGGGCGGGCGTCCCTTCGAAGTATTCGGCGACGAAATCGGAGTCAAGCCCGACCGCCTCGAAGATTTGGGCACCCTGGTAGCTCTCGACCGTCGAGATGCCCATCTTCGCCATCGTCTTGAGGACGCCGTCCTCTAGAGCGTGGATGTACGCGCCGATGGCCTCCGCCTCGTCGGCGCCGTCCGGGCCGGCCACGAGGTCCGCAACCGTCTCGTAGGCGAGGTAGGGGTTCACTGCGCCGGCGCCGTAGCCGATGCAGGCGGCGATGTGGTGGACCTCTCGCGGGCCGCCGGATTCGAGAACGAGCTCAACGCGGTTACGGAGGCCGTTGCGCACGAGATGGTGGTGGACGCCCCCAACGGCGAGCAGCGCCGGAATGGGGATGCGCTCGCTCCCTGCCTTCCGGTCGGAGAGCACGACGATATCGTGTTCTTTCGCAGCAACCGTGGCGTCCATACGCGCTTGGCGGACAGCAGCCTCAAGATCGTCCTCGCGGTCGTAGGTGATGTCGACGGTGGCCGTCGAGAGCCCATTTACCGCGTCGCTGCCGTTGAGGCCTTTGACCGCATCGAGTTCGGCGTCGGTGAACACCGGAGACTCGGCAACGACCTGGCGGGCGTGGTCGGGCGTCTCATCGAGGAGGTTCCGCTGGTTGCCGAGGCGGGTCTCCATCGAGGTGACCAGTTCCTCGCGGATGTAGTCGAGCGGCGGGTTCGACACCTGCGCGAACAGCTGCTTGAAGTACGTAAACAGCGGGCGGTTGAAGTCCGACAGCACCGACAGCGGCGTGTCGTCGCCCATTGAGCCGACCGGGTCTTTTCCGTCGGCCGCCATCGGCTCAAGCATGTGGTCGAGCTCGTCGTGGGTGTAGCCGAACATCGCTTGGCGGGCCCGGATGCCGTCGTCAACAGGATCGGCGAGCGTACGGTCGTCGTGACCCGCGAGGTCGGACAGCGGGAGCTGGTGGTCGGCGACCCACTCGCCGTACTTCGCGTCGGTGAGCGAGTCGAACACCTCGTCGTCAGGGACGACGCGGCCCTCCTCTGGATCGACGAGGAATAGTTGCCCCGGTGAAAGACGGCCGCGCTCGCGGATATCTGCAGGGTCGGTGTCGAGCGCGCCAGCCTCCGAGGCCATCACGAGGGTATCGTCGTCACGGACGTCGTAGCGACACGGTCGCAGGCCGTTGCGGTCGAGAACGGCACCGATCCGGTCGCCGTCGGTGGCACAGACGAGGGCCGGGCCGTCCCACGGCTCGACGAGCGAGGCGTGGTAGTCGTAGAACTCTTGGCGTTCCTCCGGGACGCGGTTCGCCGCGCCGCGCCACGCCTCGGGGATCAGCATCCGGAGGGCGTGGGGCAACTCCCGCCCGCCCTGCATCAGCAGTTCGAGCGCGTTGTCGACGCTGGCCGTATCCGACTGGTCAGGGTCGTCGATGATGGGCTTGACCGTCTCGACATCGAGGTCCTCGTGGGCGATGTCGGTCTCGCGGGCCCGCATCCAGTTGATGTTCCCCTTGATCGTATTGAACTCGCCGTTGTGGATGATGTTCCGGTACGGATGGGCGAGGTGCCACGCACCGAGGGTGTTCGTCGAGAAGCGGGCGTGGACCATGGCGAACGTAGAGGCGACCCGCTCGTCGGTCAGCTCGGGGTAGTAGCGGGGCAGTTGGTCGGCCTTGAGCAGTCCCTTGTAGACGACCGTCTTACGGTCGAGCGAGCAGATGTAAAACCGTGGTGCACCGGCGGGCGATTCGCGGTCGACCCGGTTCTCGGCGGCGCGGCGGGCCTCATACAGCCGGCGGTCGAACGCGTCGTCAGCCATCGGTCGCTCGGGCGCGACGAACACCTGCTCGGTGCGCGGCTCGGCGTCGAGGGCGGTGCGGCCGAGCGAGTCGTTCTCGGTCGGCACCTCGCGCCAGGCCAGCGTGTTGAAGCCGTGCGCGTCGAGTTCCGCGTCGACGAGCTCGCGCAACCCGGCAGCGGCAGCATCATCGTCGGGAAGGAACACGGAGCCGACGGCGTACTCGCGAGCCGGCGGGAGGGTAACATCCAGTGCGTCTCGGTAGAACTCATCGGGGATCTGCAGCAGGATGCCGGCTCCGTCGCCGGTGTTCTCGTCGGCACCCGTGGTGCCGCGGTGTTCGAGGTTCTCGAGGAGCTCTAACCCCTCCGATACAGGATCGTGGCTCGGGGCACCGGCGAGGTCGAATACGACCCCGACACCACAGTTGGATCGCTCGTCGTCGGGGGCGGCGAGCATGCTCGCGTCCCCGGGCGTGCGCTCAGACATATGACTGTGTTACCTCACAACTACTTATCACACTTCCCCTCAAGGGGTAAGGGTTCATGAGTGCCATACAAGGTCCTTAATACAATACCGCGGCACTGCGAACCGCTCGTCGTTCGTGTGGAATCGGCCGGGCGGCGACGGATGAGTGACGAGCGGTCACGAGTGGACGGGGGTGGACGGGAGCCGCGGTGACAGAGCCGTCAGTAGTTCTTCGCGAAGTAGGCCGTCTCGACGGCCGTCTCGCCGCAGACGCCGCAGGTGTCGTGGACCGGCTCGGTCCCCTCCTCAAGCGGGAGCATCACGATCTCGGCGGCGATCTGGTCTTTGATTTCGGTCTCACACGACTCGTTGCCACACCAGCCCGTCTTCACGTAGCCGCCGTGCTGGCCGATGGTGCCGAGGATTTCGTTGCGTCCGTGTGCCTCGCGGACGTTCTCTTCGAGGGTCGTCTCGGCGTCGGCGTACAGTTTCGCGTACACTGTGTCGAGTGCGTCCTCAACGGCCATAATAAGGGCGTCGCGGTCGGCAACCTCGGTCTCGCCGTCGGGGCGGTGGACGAGGGTGGCCTCGCTGTCGGCGACCTCGTTCGGCCCGATCTCGATCCGCAGGGGCGTCCCTTTCAGCTCCCACTCGTTGAACTTGAAGCCGGGGTTGCGCCCGTCGCGGTCATCGAGCACCGTACGGACACCGGCGTCCTCGAGGTCGGCGTAGAGCCCCTCGCAGTAGCCGAGCACCTCATCGCGAGTGTCCTCCTGCCAGATGGGGACGATGACGACCTGCTCGGGGGCCAGCGTTGGCGGAAGGACGAGCCCTTGGTCGTCGGAGTGAGTCATGATGAGCCCGCCGAGCGCGCGCCAGGACAACCCCCACGAGGCGGTATGACAGGTTTGTTCCGTCTCGTCTTCGGCACGGAAGGTGAGGTCGTACGCCTCCGCAAAGCCCGTGCCGAGATAGTGGCTGGTCGCCCCCTGGAGCGACTTCCCGTCGGGCATCAACGCCTCAACCGTTGTCGTAGTATCCCCCCCGGGGAACTTGTCATGTTCCGGCTTGCGACCCTTTAAGACGGGCATCGCGAGCACGTCCTCGTAGAGCCGCTCGTACTGGTCGAGCCGGAGCATGGTCTCCTCGAACGCTGACTCTCGCGAGCGGTGCGCGGTGTGCCCCTCCTGCCAGAGGAACTCCTTCGTGCGGAAGAACGGTTTCGTGTCCGTCGCCTCCCAGCGAACGACCGAACACCACTGGTTCAGCCGAAGCGGGAGATCGCGGTGTGACCGGGTCCACTGGGCCATGTACGGCGTGATAATAGACTCGGAGGTGGGCCGGACCGCGAGCCGCTCGTCGAGTTCCTCATGACCACCGTGGGTGACCCACGCCACCTCGGGGTCGAACCCCTCGACGATGTCCGATTCGCGCTCGAGATACGACTCGGGAATCATCAGCGGGAAGTAGGCGTTGTCGACGCCCGTCTCTTTGAACCAGCCGTCGAGTCGCCGCTGTAGCCGCTCCCACAGCGCGTAGCCACGCGGCCGGACGACGATGAACCCCCCCATCGGAGCGTAGTCCGCAAGACCGGCCTTCTGGACGACTTCGGCGTACCAGTCGCCGGGGTTGTACTCCTTCTGCTCGGTGATGCCGAGCTCCTGTTCGCGCGTCTCCTGCGTGTCGCTCATGTGTCGTTGTGTGCCAGTGGGTGCTTAAACACGGTGCGTTTGCGGTGGGCGGGAAGGAGCGGGGCAGGGGTGGCTACGCGCCACCCGGCGGACGGCGAGGACGAACGGTCGGAACGCGACCGAGCATACCCACCGTTCGGCCGACCCCGATTTAGCTTCGTCGTCCGCTCGCCACTCGTTCCCACACCGTCGGCAGGCGTATCCGAGAGCAGCGGCACGCTGGCGTGTGGACCCGATCGAACTGCAGCCCGCCGACGCCCCCGATCTGGTGAGACTGTACGAAACGTACGACTGGTGGGCCGACCGCTCGGTCGAGGAGGTGCGGACGGCGGTCGCAAACTCCGTGGCGGTCGGGCTCCGCGACGCCGGCGACCTCGTCGCCGCCGGGCGGGTCGTGACGGACGGCGTCTACTACGCGAAGTTGTACGACGTAGTGGTCGCCGAACCGCGACGCGGCGAGGGGATCGGCACGACGCTGCTCGAGGCGATCTGCGCGCGCCCCGAACTCAAGGACACTTTCCTCGCCGTCACGTGTCGTGAGGGTCTCGTCGCGTTTTACGAGCAAGCCGGCTTCGAGCCGTATCCCAGTCCCGTCGAGCGCCCGGACGGCTCGGCCGAACCGATGCGGCACCTGTACCGACCGTAGTGAATTACCACGGGTCAGGTGACCCGTGGAATGCTGCTTGCTACCATTTAAAAAGCCCCGAGAGCGAGCAGCACCCCCATCCCGACGACGATGGTGGCAAGCACGTTCTCGGTGTAGTAGGCGACGAGCGCGGCGAGCCCGCCGGCGAGCACGCGGTCGCTCGCGAGCAGCGCACGGACGGCCTCAGCGGGACCGAGGCCCGCCTCAGCGACGGGGACACCGTCGAGCTGGAGCAGCGCGGGCACCACGAGCGCCGCGAGCACTGCGGCGGGGACGTACGTGAGGGCGCGCTCTGCGAGGTCGGGTACCGCGAGGCGGTCGTAGAGGAAGATGAACGACGCACGGATACAGAAGGTCCCAACGCCCCCGAGGGCGACGGCGAGCCACACCACCGCGTCGGTGGCGGTCACCGGCCGACCACCTCTCGGGCGATCCGCCCGGCCGGCGCCGCGAGCAGGCCGGCGGCGACGCCACACACCGCCCCCAGCGGGAGACCGAGCTCGTAGGGAAGGCCCGTGCCGAGCGTCGCGAGCGTGCCGCCGACGAGCGCGGCCGCGGCGGTGGTGGCGTCATCGATGGCAGGAACGAGGAGGGCGAGGAAGACGAGAGGCAGCGCGAAATCAAGCGGCAGCCACGGCGGGACCCGCGCGCCAACGACGACGCCGATGACCGTACAAAGCTGCCAGACGACCCACAGGGGGGCTGCAACGCCCAGGTAATACGCCAACCGTGAGCCGTCCTCGCGAGTCACCGACAGCGCGTACGCCTGATCGGTGAGCAGGTACGCGACCAGCGCTCGCCAGCGGGCGCGGACGTTCCCGAACGTGGGGGCGATGGAAGCCGAGTACATTACCATCCGGAGGTTGACGACTAGGATCGTCCCGACGACAACGGCCAGCGGGGCGTTGTTCCCGAGTAGGTCGATGGCCGCGAGCTGAGAGGCGCCTGCGAAGACGACCACGGAGAGCCCAACGGCTTGCAACCCGGAGAGGCCGGCGTCGACAGCCGCAGCCCCGGCGACCAGGCCGAACGGGACGATGCCGACGACAACGGGCACGACGTCGCGGAGGCCGGCTTGAAACGCCGTGCGGCTAGACATACTCGATGTGCGCACAGGTAGGTCAGAAGCCTTGCGCTTTCCCTGTCAGTCGCGGACGGCGAAGGGGCTCGCTGACGCTGTCCACTCCCATCCCGGCAGGCGGGTCTGGAACCCGGCTGCGACCGCGGCGTCGAAGTCGTCACGGCCGGCCGGTGCGTCGGCGGCGCCGTGGACGTGGATGTCTGCGACGTGGAACGTCGCTTCCGCAAGCAGCGACAACGGGCGGCCGCCCGCGATAGTGCCGGCGAGCTCCCGGCCAAGCACCTCGTCGACGACGAAGCCCGGGTAGTCGCCCTCGACGTCGAGCTCGCGTAAGAGCCCGCCAAGCGCGGCGACGTTGACCGCTACGTCACCGTCGGCGAACACGGCGTCGACCTCACGGACATACCGATCGTGGCTGACAGGAGCGACGTCCGTGTCGAACAGCTCTTCGAGGAGGTCGCGGGTATCGTTGATCAGGGGGACGATCCGCTCGTTGTTGCGGAGTCGGTCGCGCTCGGCGCGAACCGACGCCGGTGTCACGTTCATACCTCCCTGTTTGCGAAGCCTTTTATAGGTACAGCGGTGTAGCCGGAAGTAAGCGGGTTCTCCGGTCACCTGTCCCGCAGTCGCCGACCGGCGGCGCACGCCCGACCACACCTCACATGACAGTTACTGATACTCCGCACGCCTCGGGACGGCTCCCCATCCGAGCAGCGCGCGGCGGACCGGACCCCCTCCACGAGCTATGAGTTCAGTAGAGCGGAAACTCGACGACCTGCAGGCACAGATCGAAGATGAGGTGCCAGACGGCATCACCATCTCGGATGTCACTTATGAAGGCCCGGAGCTGGTCGTATACACACGCGACCCAAAGGAGTTCGCCAGCGACGGCGATCTCGTGCGCCGGCTCGCCTCGAAGCTCCGCAAGCGAATCACCGTGCGCCCGGATCCGGACGTACTCTCACACCCTGGCGACGCAGAGGCACGCGTCCGCGAAATCATCCCCGAAGAGGCCGGCGTCACCGACCTCGATTTCCACGCCGACACCGGCGAGATCGTCATCGAGGCGGAGAAGCCGGGGATGGTCATCGGTCGCCACGGCTCCACCCTGCGAGAGATCACCCAGACGGTCGGCTGGACCCCGGAGGTCGTCCGCACGCCACCCATCGAGTCGTCGACGGTCTCGAACGTCCGCAACTTCCTGAAACAGGAGCGCGACGAGCGCCGCGACATTCTCGAGCGCATCGGCCGGCAGATCCACCGCGAGGAGATGTCCGACGACGAATGGGTCCGCATCACGACGCTGGGCTGCTGTCGTGAGGTCGGGCGGGCGAGTTTCATTCTCTCGACGCCCGAGACACGCGTGCTCATCGACTGTGGCGACAAGCCGGGCGCGGAAGGGGAGGTGCCGTACCTGCAGGTTCCGGAGGCGCTCGGGGCGGGCGCGAACACCATCGACGCCGTCGTGTTGACCCACGCCCACCTCGACCACTCGGCGCTGATTCCGCTGTTGTTTAAATACGGATACGACGGGCCGATCTACTGTACCGAGCCGACGCGCGACCTGATGGGGTTGCTCACGCTGGACTACCTCGACGTCGCCGCGAAAGAGGGGCGGACGCCACCATACGAGTCCTCGCAGGTACGCGAGGCGATCAAACACACCATCCCCATCGAGTACGGCGACGTGACCGACATCGCGCCCGACGTGAAGCTCACGATGCACAACGCCGGCCACATTCTCGGCTCTGCGGTGTCGCACTTCCACATCGGTGACGGCCTCTACAACGTGGCCTTCTCGGGGGATATCCACTACTCCGACACACGGTTGTTCAACGGCGCGACCAACGAGTTCCCCCGCGTCGAGACGCTTGTCATGGAGTCGACCTATGGCGGCCGCAACGACTACCAGACGGACCAAGAGGACTCCGAACGCCGGCTGAAGGAGGTGATAAACGAGACCTACGAGCGCGGCGGCAAGGTCGTCATCCCTGCCTTCGCCGTCGGGCGCTCCCAAGAGATCATGC
>CAYZJQ010000111.1:0-8049 GCA_964478805.1 uncultured Halobacteriales archaeon
CGTGGCGTTCCGCCACGATTTGTCGTTGTGTCTCCCAATTCGTAGAGCCGTGCTCCTTCCGCGAAAGGTCGCGTTGGGCGCGTTCCAATCGTTCGCGCTCGTCGCTGAAGTCGGGACTTTCGATGGCGTACCCATTGGTGTCGTGGGCGTACTTGAGAATCCCCACGTCGATACCAACGCACCGATCTGGATCGGTTGGTTTCTCAGGTGTCTCTTTCCCGTCGACAACGAATGAAGCGAACCAGTCCCCAGTTGGCTCCTTCTTAATCGTGACTTGTTTGATCGTCTCGGTGTCGGGGATTGTGCGGTGTTTGATGAGTGGAATATCCGCAAGTTTCGACAGCGACAATACGGTCTGACCGCTCTTACTATCGAACTCGAAGCCAGACTGTATGTAGGTGAAACTGCGGAAGTCCTTGGGAGCCTTCCACTTGAGGCTTCCGACGTTGTAGCCGTTCTGTTCCAACTGGGAGAGGGCTTTGATGCTGTCTTCGATACGCATGACAGCGGCTTGTGCGACCGTTGAATAGAGGTCATTTAGTTCATCCCACCAGACTTTAAGATCGGTGAGCTGATCGCGTACTTGGCGTACTCGTTGGGTGAGTGTTCCCGCCGATTCGGGGATTTTCTCAAATTCGGTGAGTGCGTGATTGTAGAGTTGCCTACAGGTATCTCGGTGTTGATCCAACAGCTCACGTTGTTCAGGCGTGGGATCAAGCCGGAATCTGTAGGTGTAGCGCATTGACTATTCGTCGGGGGCTGACGTTCGGACGATTTTCACGTCTGCACCACGCCATCGCTTCGGAACGAGAACATGTGCGCCGTTGCCGGTCGGCTTCACCTCTCCCTCGATGACTTCGTGGCCTTCTACTTCGTGTCTATCCATCATCTGTGTTTAAACATTATTTCGACTTGACTCTATCGGTGGGGTGGTTGGGCAGCGAGTACGAACGTGTTTGAGACATGATGACGGCGGTGTATCCCCTCCCTACTCGCTCCCGCTGGTCGCTCCTTGAGGAAGGGGGCTTACCGCCTGTATTCTGCTAAACACTCACACAAGCGTGGCCCCACAAGGGAACCCGATGTTTCGACGCTTGTCGTAGTAAGCTTTAGTTATCGTCGTCATCTACACGGAAGCAGCATGAGTTCGCTTGCCGACCTCTCTTCGAAGACAGCGAAGCTGGTGTACCTGTACCTGACCGAACGTGGCGCCGCGACGGCCGATGAACTGGCAGCGGCGCTCGACGAACAACTCCTCACTCTGCTCCCAGTGCTCCACACCCTAGAGGATCACGGACTGGTGGCAAAGCGGGACGGCCGGTACGCGCCGGCCTGAGCGGCGCGCTTTTGTCCCCCGACTACGGGGTCGAGGTATGCGCGCTGCCGTCCTCCGCGAGTACGGCGAACCGCTTGAGGTGGTCGACCGTCCAGCTCCGGAGCCGCCGGCGGACGGTGCAGTCGTCGCCGTTGATGCCTGCGGGCTCTGCCGCTCCGACTGGCACGCCTGGCAGGGCCACGGCGAGTGGGCCGACGACCAGGTGCCACTTAATTACGTGCTCGGGCATGAGCCGGCCGGTCGGGTGCTCGCCGTCGGCGCGGATGTCGACCGAATCTGTGAGGGCGACCGTGTTGTCGTCCCATTCAACCTCGGCTGCGGCGCCTGTCCCAACTGCCACGCCGGCCATGGGAACACCTGCCGGGAGGGGCTCGCACTCGGCTTCGAACGTGCGGCACCGGGCGCGTTCGCCGAGCAGGTGGCGGTTCCCGCAGCCGATTATAACCTCCAGCGGCTGCCCGAGGCCGTCTCATTTACCGACGTGGCCGCCGTTGGCTGTCGATACGCGACCGCGTTTCACGCGCTGGCACACCGCGCCGATATCGGAGGCGGTGACTGGGTTGCCGTGCATGGCTGTGGTGGCGTCGGCCTGTCCGTCGTCCAGATCGCCCGCGCGCTCGGGGCGCGACCGGTCGCTGTCGACCCGAACCCTGCCGCCCGCATGCGAGCCGAGGCGGCCGGCGCGGAGGCCACTCTCAACGACACAGCGCCAGTCGCGGCGATCACGGACGTCACGGACGGGGGCGCGGACGTGAGTGTGGACGCGCTTGGGCGCGCCGAGACGGCCCGCAACTCCGTGCGCTGTCTCCGCGAACGTGGCGTGCACGTCCAAGTCGGACTAACGACCGAGGCCGAGCGCGGCGCGGTATCGCTGCCGACCGACCTGATGACCCGCTGGGAGCTGGACTGGTACGGCTCGCGCGGGATGCCACCGACACGGTTCCCCGAACTCCTGTCGATGATCGACGCAGGGACGCTCAATCCGGGCGCACTCGTTGGGCGCGAGGTCGCTCTCGATGAGGTGTCTGCCCGACTCGCAGCGATGACGGAGTACGAGACCGAGGGAATCGAAGTAGTACGGCCTTAGGCCGGAGGGTAACCAAACGTTCAGGACGGAGCCGACCGTGAGGCCGGATGAGATGTCCCTGCATGACGTCGAGAACGTCCTCGAAGAGCTGGCCGGCCTACCGAGTTTCCACCATCCGACCGTCTCGCCCGACGGCTCGACGGTCGCTGTCTACTACGACGGCTCCGGCCGCAACGAACTCCACCTGATTGACGCCGACACGGGGGAGTCACAGCGGGTGACTGACGGCGACGTGCCGCGCAACGCCCGCTGGTATCTCAAGTGTGGCACCGACGACGAGGTGTTCTTCCACATGGACGAGGGCGGCGACGAACAGAACGACATCCACGTCGTCGACCGTGCGGGGAACGCAGCGCCCGTCGTCGAGCAGGAGGGGCAAAACGCGCTCCAAGCAGTGAGCGACGACGGCCGCGTCCTCTACTTTGGGTCCTCACGAGATGGACAGATGAACATCTATCGTCATAACCGTGACACGGGGGAGACAACGAAACTCACTAATTACGAGCGAGCGGCGGGTGGCGCAACGCTTTCGCCCGAGGAGGATCGGATTGCCTTCGCGACCAACGAGTCAGACGACTTCGAGAATCAAGACGTCTACCTCATGGAGGCCGATGGTTCGAACCCTCGCAATCTCGAGATTGGCAACACGGGTGCGGAGGCCCAACCTATCGACTTTTCACCGGACGGCTCAAAGCTTCTCGTTGCCGACAACTCAACTGACCTCGGACGCTCAGGCGTCTACGATCTTGAGTCCGAGGAGGTGACGTGGTATGGCTCCGCGGCAGAGGAATCACCGATCGCGTTTCTCAAAGACGGGTCAGGCTTTCTCGTACACCGGACGCGCGACGCCGCCGTCGCGCCCGTCGTCTACGAATTTGATGGCGGGGCGCGGGAGCTCGACCTCACCGAGGGGGTCGCCTCCTTCTCCAGCACCGGGAAGACCCAGATTGACGAGAACCGCCTGCTTGTCTCCCACACCACCCCGAGCACGCGGGCCGACCTGCTCGCGTATGACCTGCGCGACGACACGACAGAAACACTGTTAGCCGCCGACTACGGCCCCTTCTCGCCCGAGGACTTCGCCGACGCGGAGTACTTTATGTTCGACTCCGACGGCATCCCGGCGACCCGGCAGGCAGCGGTCGAACACGACCCTTATGAGGAACTCGAGATCGGGGGGCTGCTGTACGACTCAGGCGAGCGACCGTCGCCGCTCATCGTCAACCCTCACGGTGGGCCACGCGCCGCCGACTACCGGAATTTCGACCTATACACCCAGTTCCTCGTCTCGCGCGGCTTCTCCGTGCTGAAGGTGAATTACCGTGGGTCGACCGGCCGCGGCCGCGAGTTCGTCGAGGAGATCTACGACGATTGGGGCGGGGCAGAACAGGGCGATGTGGCCGTCGGGACGGAACACGTCCTCGCGGAACACGACTTCCTTGACCCCGACCGAGTCGTCGTCTTCGGCGGGTCTTACGGTGGCTACTCGACGTATTGGCAGACCGTCCAGTACCCTGACCTCTACGCGGCTGGCATCGCGTGGATCGGCCTCACTGACCTCGAGCGGATGTTCGAGACGACAATGCCACACTTCCGCACGGAGTTGATGGAGAAGAACCTCGGCACGCCAGAGGAGAACCCCGAACTCTACCGCGAGCGCTCCCCGGTCGAGTACGCCGAGAATCTCTCGTGTCCGCTGTTGATGGTCCACGGCGTCAACGACCGCCGCGTCCCCGTCGGGCAGGCACGCCTCTACCGCGACCGCCTCGAGGAGCTTGGCTACGAAGCCGGTGACGACTTCGAACTCGTCGAGCTCGGCGAGGAGGGCCACGCTTCCTCGGACATCGACCAGAAGATCCGGCTGTTCCGGACGCTCGACGACTTCCTTAAGCGGCGCGTTGGGACGACGGTGGCGGCTGCCGGAGACGACTAAGCCCACCGACCAGAGCACGGGCCCGAACGGACGAGGGAAGACGAACGGAGGGGCCCCACTCAACGCGGGAGGTGCCAGTTGCACGACCGGCACCGACGCCGGAACTCTGTCCACGGGTGATATCCTCGCCCGCTGTGAACGGCAGGATTCTCCCGCTGATTAAAAATAGGCCGGGCGGCCACCGACTCCGACGCCCGGAACACTGGACGCCACAGTCTCGGGAGGAGGACACAAGCTCTTTGCTCGCGCTCGCACTCGCCGCCGATAAAGGGTCTCCATGTCTCGCACCCGCCGCGGCCGGTTACTGACCCGGGTCGTCGAAACACTCCACGGTCGCCTCGGTGTCGACCCGCGCGCACTCGCGGCGCTGCGTGTCTCGTTGGGCCTGCTCGTGCTTGCCGATCTCGCTCTGCGCGCTCGCGACCTGACGGCCTTCTACACCGACGTCGGCGTGCTCCCGCGGTCGCTGTTGGTTGAACTCTACCCGACCGTGGGTCGGCTATCGTTGTACACGCTCTCGGGGGCAGCCGCCTGGCAGGCGACCCTGTTCGCGGTGACCGCGGCCGTGGCCGTCGCGCTCGTCGTCGGCTACCGGAGCCGCCTCGCCGCGCTGCTGTTGTTCGTCCTCCTGCTGTCGCTACACACCCGGAACCTCGCGGTGCTCAATGCCGGGGACTCACTGTTGCGCCGACTGCTACTGTGGGGAGCGCTGCTTCCACTGGGAGCACGGTGGAGCCTCAACCCGGACGCCGGTTCGGGAACCGGACGCGTCGTCTCACTCGCGACGGCTGGTATGCTCGCTCAGGTCGTCGCCGTCTACGTCGTCAACGCCGTCGTCAAGCTCCGGGGCGAGGCGTGGCCGGCTGGGACCGCGGTTCGCTACGTTTTCGGGATGGACGCACTCACCACGGAACTCGGCGCTCTGCTCGCTGGAAAGTCGGCGCTGCTCGCGATCGGGACCTATGCGTGGCTCGGCCTCGTCGTCGCCGCGCCGCTGCTGTTCGTCGTGACCGGCTGGCGCCGAACGGCGCTCGTCGCCGCCTTTGCCGGCGGCCATCTGTTCATGTTCGCGACGCTTGAGTTGGGCATATTTCCGTTCGTCTCCCTTGCCGGACTACTCCCCTTCCTTCCCTCGACCGTGTGGGACCGCCTCGAAGCCGTGCTCGCCGACGCTCGTGTGCGGCCCGTGACCGTCCAATTAGGACGTCCCGACTTGGGGCGTCCGCTGCTCGGTCGGGCTGACCGCCCGGTAACGCGCACTGTCGCCGCGCTGTTGTTCGTGTTCGTGCTCGTCTGGAATGCCGCCGCGGTCGGGGTCGTCGCAGTCCCAGCCGCGACCGCTAGCGTCGACCCCGAGGAGCGCCGGTGGGATATGTTCGCCCCAGAACCACATGCGACCGACGCGTGGTACGTGCCGGTGGGAACGACGACTGACGGCAAGCAGGTTGACGCGCTTCGGAGCAGCGCGCCGGCGTTCGAGGTCAAGGACCCCGGTACCACCTACCCGACTCACCGCTGGTACGTCTATCTGACCGACCTTCGGCGCACGCCGGGGCTGCGTCCCGGCCTCGTAGACTACCTCTGTACACGGTGGAATCGGACGCACACCAGTAATCTCGTCAAAGTCGACCTCATCGTTGTCACCCAGTCGGTCCGTCTCGGTGCGCCGGACCCGACCGATCGTCGCTCGCTTGGAAAGTATGACTGCTGAGGTGACCGAACGTTTTCGGTACTCGGCGTCGAGACGCCAGGCATGCGCGCGGCCGTGCTTACTGAACCGGGGCGGATCGAGATAGAAGAGCGCATCCGCCCGGACCCGGCGCCCGACGAAGCACTCGTTGCCGTCGAGCGGGTGGGTATCTGTGGCTCCGACCTCCACTACTACGAGCACGGCCGCATCGGCGAATACGTGGTCGAGGCACCGCTCGTGCTCGGCCACGAGAGCGCGGGCGTCGTCAAGGCGGTCGGCGCAGCCGTGACCACCCTCGCGCCCGGCGACCGGGTCGCGATGGAGCCGGGCATCCCGTGTCGGCGCTGTCGTCACTGTCGGTCGGGCCATTACAACCGGTGTCCCGAGGTGGAGTTCATGGCGACGCCGCCGGCTGACGGCGCGCTCTGCGAGTACGTCGCCTGGCCGGCCGACAGCTGTCATCGACTCCCCGACAGCGTTTCTGCCACTGAAGGGGCGTTGTGCGAGCCGCTGAGCGTCGGCGTCCACGCGACCCGCCGGGGCCGGGTCGGCACTGGGGACTCGGTGTTCGTCTCCGGGGCCGGACCGATTGGTCTGCTCGTCCACGACGCGGCCCGCGCTGCGGGCGCGACGCGCACGCTGGTCAGCGATGTGGTCGACCGGAAGCTCGCCCGGGCACGAGAGCGAGGCGCCTCTGCGACTGTCGACGCGAGCGAGGCCGACCCGGTCGACGTCGCTCACGAACTCACGACAGGCGGCGTTGACGTGGCGATCGAAGCCTCCGGAACCCACGCTGGTATCCAGGCGTGTCTCAACGCCGTCGACCGCGGCGGGACCGTCGTGCTCGTTGGCCTCCCCGGCGACAGCGAGGTGCCGGTCGACGTGCAGGGCCTCGTGGACGGGGAGCTCGACCTCCGCGGATCGTTCCGCTTCGCGGACACCTATCCGACAGCGGTAGAGCTGATCGCGGACGGCACGGTCGAGCCCACTGGACTCGTCGACTTCACCACCCCGCTCGCGGAGACCGCCACCGCGTTCGAGCGAGCGACGGATCCCGAGGTCGTAAAGGGCGTCATTGAGGTCCAGTGACCGTGGCGGGTTGTGCGAGCAGCCCGACAGTATTTCTTTCTCCATGCACATTGGTCACATATGTCTACCCGGCAGCAGGCGGACACCGACACGGACGCGGAGACCCCGCACGACCGGCCACCGCTACGTGGGCTCGTCGAAGATGGGCTTATCGGCGCGCTTGGCGGACTCGTGGGCGTCGTGCCGCTCACAGTACTGTTCCTCGGGTTGTCCCGAATCGACGCGTTCTCGTTTGCGTCGTTCCGGTCGCTCGCCGACGTAGTAACGCTCGCCGTGCCGCTGTCGCCGGGAACGGCGACTGCCGTGGGCTACGTCGTGTTCGTGCTCGGGGCGATGGTGACGTGGCCACTCGTGCTCGCCTCCATCGGGACGTTCCTCCCCGGGGACGGATACGCCGAGAAGGGGGTGTTTCTCGGTGGCGCGATCTGGCTGGGGTTCGCGCCTGCCTGGTACGAGGGGTACGCCGGGCTGGCGTTGGTGACGTATCTCGGGGGCACGTTCTTCGGCCACCTGCTATACGGGTATCTGGTCGGCGCGACGTTCGACCGACTGTTCGACGACGACCGACCCTACATCGCGGTGAGCGAGGACGCGGTATGACCCGGCTCAGTCCTCGGTGACGGGAATCTCGACGCGGGAGGGCGGCGACGGACGGGCGGCGTCGCGTCGCTCGCCGCCGTCGGACTCACGGGCTGGCGGAATCTCGTCCGCCGGCCGTGCAGGGTACTCGCCGCCGTCAGGCAACACGCGCTTGACCGGGCAGGCGAGCGAGCCGGCGATATAGCCGCCCGCAGCACCGAAACCCGCACCAATCCCCGCACCGAGCGGACCGGCCTTCGACCCAAGCTGCGCGCCGACACTCGCACCGACCGACGCCGCGTTCGACTCAACCGAGAAAGGATTGAACGGCATCA
>CAYZJQ010000112.1:0-3142 GCA_964478805.1 uncultured Halobacteriales archaeon
ACGCCGGACCGCTGGCGGGCGGGGTGGTGGTGGAACAAGTGGGGCGGGTGGGTCGGGCGGCGGTACCGGCCCGGGCGAGATCGTTGCTCCGGAGATCACGTCTCGGCACGTCGTCGTCCCGCTCGATGGCCACGCCGGTGAGACGGTCGAGGTGCGCGCCGACGGCGAGTACCTCTTCACTGCGACGGTCTCGCGCGGCGGCGAGATTCAGGTATCGCGTGGCAGCGCCATCGCCGAAGAGCTGGAACTCGCCGTCGACCGCGGGCAGACGATCACGGTCGCGCCGCAGTAGCGGGTCAACACACCGGGGCTCGCACGACTCACGAGGACGCACACCAGCGCAAGGCGGAGGAGATCATCGGAGATCCGTTGTTGCACCCTGGGGCGGCGATTAACGACGGCGCACCACAACAACGAATGCCGCAACGACAGCAGCGACAAGTGCAGTGACCGCGCCGAAGCCGGGCTGGCCAGGCGTCGACGTCGTCCCGTTGACCGGCGTCGGCGAGGACGCTCCCGTCTCCGTCCCGGTCGAAGTGGGCGTCGCCGTCCCGAACTCGAAGGGGGTTGCCGTGGGTGTCGCCGTCGGCGTGGAAACGCCGGCTGGGACCGTTCCCTCGCGGACACCGTTGAGATCTGCGACGGTCGGCGCGTTGACGATGGTCACGCGGTCGCCATCGACCTCAACTGAGAAGGTGTCCGCGAAGTCGCGAGCCGTGTCTGACTCCGGCACGACGTACACGCATTCGGCGCCTTGGACTTCGCGAGCGCCGTGGAACGCAAGCAGTTGGCGGTAGCCGTCGGCGAACTCCTCGGCGTCAGCCGGAGAGTCCCACGCGAGCTTCCAGACGTAGCCGGTCTCGTTTGCGGCCGCCGAGTCGCTCACGTACGGGTAGAGCTTGTCGCCGTCCCAGCCCGCACTATACGGGTGGTCGTAGCTGTACAGGTCCGGCGGCGGCCCGCCGTCGAACAGGTGATTGTACGGAACCACTTCGTTCGAGCGGGTTAGGTAGCTCGGATACCACAGCATCGTGTAGACGCCAGCCTCGCCGAACGTAGCGTAGTTCACGCCGGTCTCGAGCTTTAGTATCCGCCAGGCATCGCTTGAGCGGTCGGCGACGGTCACATTCGCGGGTGCGTCCTCGCGGTACTTCTCCGGATGGATGTACTGTTCGGTCGTCTCGGGCGGGCGGTCGTACAGGTCCGCGACGGCCGACCAGTCGCCCTCCTGACGGACGTCTTGGACGAACGGTGGGCCGTCGCTGTACGGGACGAGCCCGTAAACTGCGAGCCCGATGTGCCGATCCGTACTCCCACGGTCGCGGTCGGGCTGTAGACAGTTCCACTCGTCACCACACCGCTGCTCGTAGAGGTAATCGACGTAGTTCCCGTCGCCCTCGACGACGGAGAGGACCGCGCGCTGGTCGTCCTCGGTCGTGATCTCGTAATCGTTGGTCGTCCGCAGCTGCTGATCCTGATAGGAGTGGAACAGCTCCTGGGCGAGGGTGATCTCATCGACCCGGGGCGGGCCCTCGCCGTCGGAGACGAGCACGATGTCACCCCCCTCAACGCCGCCGAAGCCGGAGGCGTTGCCGAACACGTAGAAGCCGAGGACACCCTCCGCGCGGTTGCGTTCTTGCACCTCGAGGTAGTCGGTCTCCTCACCGACGAAGAACAGCGCTTCGAACTTCACGTTCTGGTGGGTGCGTGCGGCCTCGGAGACGTTCGCGTTCGCGTACAGTTCGGCGTAAAGGTCAGCCAGCTCCGAGCGGTTGATCACCTGCACCGGCGGCCGACGGTCGAACTCCACCCCCCGGACGTACTCGACGCGGGCCATCGACCGGCTCACGATCGCTTCGAGTTCGGCCTCGGTTACGCCGTCCGATTGGTCGACATCGAGAGTATCATTGTGCCAGTAGCCGTCCTCCCATCCTTGGACGTCTTCGTCAGGGTCGGGCGGCGCGACCGAGTCGGGCTCCCCCGGAGTGGCTCCGGCTGGTGTGACGGCAACCCCCGTCGACAGCACCACGAGAAGACACACCAGCGCAGCGAGCGGACCGCGTTGTGACCGCATGTCGCCCTCCTTTGGGTGGTCGACTAAAAAAAGACCGGTGCGGCACGGACGACTGCTCCCCTCAGTCGTCTCGAGTGGCCGCTCGGGGGCATGCGGTCAGTCGTCCGCGGCCGCCCGCTCCGCGTCGTCTGCGTCGGCGTCCGGGCCAACCTCGGTGATCTCATAGAGGTTCTGACGGGCGTCCGCGAAGTACACGTCCTCCTCAACGATGTCGATGTCCTCGAGTCGCTCGAGGGCGTACCGGACGGTTCGGGCCGACAGCATCGATTCCTCGACGATTCCTTTCTGCGTCATCGGTCCCTTATATTCGAGGACTTTGTAGACGAGCTTCGCGCTCGGTGGCAGGTCTCCGATTGTCTCCCCGTCAGAATCACTCATCGTGCGCCGTGGTACGAGTCCTGGATGCTTAAATCTGGAGGTGGCACCGGTGTCTCTTAGCGCGAAGCAGGCGCGATTCACCGGTATTCGACCAGCGAGGGAGCGACGGATTCTGACGGCGCGCAAGCGAGCGGCTACACCCGGTCGCGACCGGCTAGTCGAATCGCTTTTGAGTTCCCGTCGCCCACCCGTTGGTATGGCGACTGACACGGCCGGGCGGTTCTCCGCACACATGCGTGGAGTGACCGTCACGGCACTCGCGTCTACCATGGGGCTCGTCGCCGCCGTCGCGTCGTCAATCGTGACGGCGGGTGCGGCGACGCCGTCGACGGACCCGATGGGCGTCTTCGTGCTGGCGGGGGCGATCCTCGTCCAGTTCCCGGTGTTGCAGGTCGTGGGCATCGACGTGAACGATTTCTCCACGAAAGACTACCTCTACGTCGCGTTCATGACCTTCTCGCTGTGGTTCGTCTGCTGGGGAATCCTGCTGTCGACGGGGACGACGTTTTAGATGGCCGACGACTCCATCGCGGTCGTCGACCTCGACCGCTGTCAACCCGACCGGTGTAACTACGAGTGTATGAACTACTGCCCGCCCAACCGGACGGGCAAGGAGTGTATCGTTGAGCGGGGCGACCACTACGAGGAGGACGAACCGTACGAGGGTGGAAAGGATCAGGTGTGGATCTC
>CAYZJQ010000112.1:3152-7950 GCA_964478805.1 uncultured Halobacteriales archaeon
ACCTTCCGCAGGAACTCGACGAAGAGCCCGCCCACCGCTACGGCGACAACGCCTTCGCGCTGTATGGACTACCCGCTCCACAGGACGGGCGTGTCACCGGTATTCTCGGACCGAACGGGATCGGCAAGACCACCGCCGTTCGGATCCTCGCAGGCGAGATCGACCCGAACCTCGGCCGCACCGCCGACACCCCCGCATGGGACGACGTGATGGACGCCTACCGGGGCACCGAACTCCAAGACTATCTCGCGGACCTCCGAGAGGGCGATGTGACCGTCGCACGCAAGCCACAGTACGTGGACAAGATCCCCGACTCCTTTTCGGGGAACACGCGCCAGCTCATCGAAGGCGTCGACGAGCGAGGGGTCGCCGACGAGCTCGTCGAACGGCTCGGTATCGCGCCGGTCATCGACCAGGACATCGACACCCTCTCGGGCGGGGAACTCCAGCGTGTGGCGCTCGCTGCCACCCTCGTCCGAGACGCCGACTTCTATTTTCTCGACGAGATTACGCCTTATCTCGACATCGGCCAGCGCGTGGCGGCCGCGCGGCTCATCCGCGAACTCGCCGAGGACGCGGACCGCTCAATGCTCGTCGTCGAACACGACCTCGCTGTCCTCGACCTGCTCGCGGATACCATCCACGTCGCGTACGGTCGCCCCTCCGTGTTCGGGGTCGTCACCGACCCGAAGTCGACAAAGAACGGTATCAACGAGTATCTGAAGGGGTATCTCGACAACGAGAACATGCGTATCCGTCAAGAGGCGATCACCTTCGAACAGCACGCACCCCGGCCGACCTCCACTGGCGACGCGCTGGTCGAGTATCCCGCAATGACGAAATCATACGGCCAAGGGGAGTTCACCCTCGAGGTCGACGCCGGAGAGGTGCGCAACAACGAAGTGCTCGGTATCGTCGGGCCGAACGGGATCGGGAAGTCGACGTTCGCCCGACTGCTCACCGGGCGGCTCGCGCCCGACGAGGGGACCGTCGACGTAGACCTCGACATCTCCTATAAGCCCCAGTACGTCGAGATCGACCAGCCGATGCGTGTGGACGCGTTCCTCTCCTCGCTCACCGACGACTTCGGCTCCTCGTACTGGCAGACGGAGATCGCGCAGCCCCTCCAGTTGGAGCGAGTGATGGAACAGCAACTCACCGACCTCTCAGGCGGGGAGCGCCAGCGCGTCGCGATCGCCGCCTGCCTCTCGAAAGAGGCCGACCTCTACCTGCTCGACGAACCCTCGGCGCACCTTGACGTCGAACAACGCGTGCTCGCGACACGGGCCATCCGTCGATACACGGAGAACCACGACGCGACCGCGATGGTCATCGACCACGACATCTACATGATCGACCTGCTCGCCGACCGGTTACAGGTGTTCGACGGTACGCCGGCCGAGTACGGCCACGCCGGCCAGCCGGTCGGGATGCGCGACGGCATGAACGAGTTTCTCTCGAATCTCGACGTGACCTTCCGGCGCGACCAGCGTACCGGCCGGCCGCGTATCAACAAGCCGGGGTCGCAGAAGGACCGCGAGCAAAAGAAGGCCGGCGAGTACTACTACGCGCCGACGGGCGACGAGGAGTTGGAGTAGCGACCCGAAGGCTCCTGCCCCGTCGACTCGTTCGGTCGGTCGTGAACGTCGACTACCACGCCCACTCGAACTACTCGGACGGCTCGTTCATCGGGTCGATGGCGACCGCGGCCGCTGAGGCCGGACTGGACGCACTCGGTCTGACAGACCACTGTTCGGTCTCAGAGCGCTCGTACCCCCAGCGACACCGACAGGCGTTCGGGTTCAATCTCGACCTTACCTACGAACGGCGGCGAGAGGGGCTCAAAACGGTCCGCAAGTGGGCCGACGTGCGGCTGCTCGATGGCGTCGAGATGGACTACCACCCCGCGGACGAAACTGAGATCGCCGCCTTCCTCGACGACGCAGGGTTCAGCTACGCAGTCGGGAGCGTCCACGAACTCGACGGAACGAACGTCCACTACGAGAGCCACTTCGCCGAACAGCCCGCGAGCGCGCGCCGCGAGCACGTCGCCACGTACTTCGACCGACTGGTCGCGCTCGTCGACTCGGAGTTGTTCGACGTCGCGGCCCACCTCGACCTCGTGGAACGAAACCCCGCGCTCCGGGGACTGGCGACCGACGCGCAGTACCGGCGGGTTGCCGAGGCGCTCGCCGACTCACGGACGGTCCCGGAAATCAATGCCGGGCGTGTCCTCGACGAGTACGGCTCATTCCACCCGACTGACTCCCTCCTCGCCACGCTCGACGAGCACGGGGTAGCGTTCGTACTCGGGTCGGATGCACACGAACCGGAAGAGCTAGCACCCCGCCACGCGGCGTTGGAGGACCTCGTCGCCGAGACCGGTATCGAGACGACCGAGCTCTCGGTGTGAGGTTTATATCTCCGGGCCGTCAGGGCCGCGTATGGTAGAGCAGTCGGCAGCTATCGGGCGGATGGAGACTGTCGCGACGCTGCTCGACAGCGGCGTGGAACTCCCCGTCGTCGGTATCAAGGTCGGCCTCGACCCACTCCTCGGACTGTTGCCGGGCGCGGGCGACCTCCTCGCAGCGCTCGCTTCGCTGTACATCGTCGCCGAGGCGGCCCGGCTCGGGGTCTCCACGTGGACGCTCGCGCGGATGCTGTGTAACGTCGCGCTCGACACCGCCGTCGGGACGGTGCCGCTGCTCGGCGATGCCTTCGACGTGGTTTGGCGCGCTAACGACCGGAACGTCCGGCTGGTAAAACGCGACCTCGGCGTGGAGTAGTGTCTCGACCGGTGGACGCGACTCTGTCGAGAAGGCATACAGGTGGCCCGTGCTCCGAGTGGCGACCGGGGACCACGCGCCCGTGGCACGTCGGGGCGACTCTTACCACAGGAGCTGGTGCCGGGGGCGTGTGACAGCCTGTACGACGGCACACTGGCTCACCTCGTATCGCGAGCCAGTCTGGTGTGAGCGCGAACGGCACGGTCCGGAAGTCAACCGCGGGCCAACGAAGTCGACAACCCGCGAGCAGACGGGGAAGAGCAACCGAGTGGGTCGCACGACGTGTGGCTGTGTCAGTGCCTGCGAACGAACGCGGTGAGCGACCGGGTCACCGGCGCCGACTGCAGGGAGAATCCGACACGCTTTGATCGAGATCCTGAGGGGTTGTGGCTGCAGCGAGCGCGGTAAGACGGAGATCCGACGGGCAAAGGATGTCAGAAGAACTTGAACAGGTCGTCCCGCTTCGCTTCGTGGAGATGGTGGCGGACGGCCTCGTTCAGTGCCGCGATGTTGCCCTGTTTGGCGACGATGGGGGCGACGGTCTCGCCGTCCCACTGTTGCCACGGCGGGAGCAGGCCAAACCGGTCGCAGATCTCGTTCAGCCGGGTTTCGCGGTCGTCGATCTTGTCCATCTTGTTCACCGCCAACACGGCAGGGATCCCGAGTTCACGCAGGAAGCCGAACAGTTCGACGGTGTGGGGGATCTCGTCGGGCCCGGAGTGCCGGTCGATGATGTCGACGGCAGCCTTCCCGTCGAGAACGATCACGCCACACAGGATGTGGTCGGCGTAGTCCTCGACGTAGTGAACGATATCGGTCTTGATGCGCTCTTGAACATCGTCGGGTACGCCTCGCATGAAGCCGAACCCGGGAAGATCGGTGAGGACGAAGTCCTCAGGCGCCCAGTCGTAATGATTTGGGCTGCGGGTGACGCCGGGTTTCCGGCCCGTGTCGAAGGTGTGGCCGGTGATCTCACGCATCAGCGTCGACTTCCCGACATTGGAGCGCCCCAGCAGAACCACCTCCGCGTCGCGGTCCGGACGGGTGTCGAACATACGCCCTGTTTCCCGTCAAGCCGCATAACGCTCGTGATGTGCGGTTCAACCCCGGTAGCGCCGCGTCCCCGGGTGGGCATCCTGCCAGGAGAACCAGAACAGTGTCGGCGCCGGAATCCGGTCGAGGACTGTGCCCGCGTGAGGACCGTCGAGCGCCGCTCCCGTGGCCTGGTCCCAGCGCGACCCGGCCGCGTCCATCGTGTCGGCAGACGCAGGGCGAAACCGACGGGCACGACCCGCAACTCGGGCGTCGTAGGCGACGAGTGCGCCATCGGCGACGGTGATGACGACCGCGCGATCGCCAACGCGGTCCGTGACGACGCCTGCTTCAACGACGGCCGGCCGCGGGAACGCAACCGCGTCGCTGCCGTGCGCGAGGCCGAGCACCTGGACCTTTGGGTCGAGTCCGTCAGCGGGTGTCCGGCCCGAGATTCCGATCCGGTCGGTCGCCTCGTAGCCGGCGTACGGGAACGCGGTGTAGTCGCGGATCGCCGCCGGGCCGCGCCCTTTGACCGTCCCGGAGTACGGTGGGGGGAGCAGCACCTCGGTGTCCGGGTGAGCCGTGCGCCAGTCGTCCCACGTCGTGAGCGAGGCGGGGCGGAGTCGGAGTTCGGTGCCGGTCAACGGGCCGCGGATGGCCGTCGCGGCGACCTGCGCCCACAACGACCCCGTTCCCGCGTCGTACAACACGAGGTTGTCGCGCCACAGTTTCCCGGAAACGCCGAAGATCTGGGTCGTTCCCGCGACGGTTCGGTCGGCGACGACCGCTGAGCCGCAGAGCGGACAGTACGTGACCAACAACGGTCCGCCGAACGCGTCGTTGACGACCTCGTGCCAGTCAAGAACCCGAAGTGGGTAGGCCCGGGCGACCTCGTCGTGCTCGACGCCGACAACGCGGTCGAACCCCGCCAGCCGGGGGGTGATCGTCCGCACTCCGAACTCCGTCCGGGCCTCAAG
>CAYZJQ010000113.1:0-7941 GCA_964478805.1 uncultured Halobacteriales archaeon
ACCACGGCATCGACGGCGAGGGGACGACCGTCGCCTACTGCCGCATCGGCGAGCGATCGTCCGTGGCATGGTTCGCGCTTCACGAACTGCTCGGTTACGAGGACACGATCAACTACGACGGCTCGTGGACCGAGTGGGGTAACCTTGTGGGTGCCCCTATTGAGCAGGGCGAAGCCGACGACTGAGCCTGCCGCCTCGTTTCTTTCGGGCCCGAGATATAAGCGACTGGTTCACCCCGGCTTTACCGCCACATTATCATCCTCTCACGTCTCGTCGAGGAACGCGAGCAGGCGGTCGTTTACGGCCACAGAGTGTTCGAGGTGTGCGAGGTGGCGCCCCTCGAGTTGTTCATACTCGCCGCGCGGCAGGCCGGTTGCAAGGGTCTCACAGGCCGGCTCAGGAACGACCGGCGAGTCGAGCGGTCCGAGCACGAGCGTCGGCGTCGTCAGTTCGTACAGCGCCCCTGGATCGAAGTCGGCGTAAGCGGCGATCAACCGTCCGCGTGCGTCGGTGTCGGCGTCGTCAAGATCACGCCACCCTTCGATCTCGTCGCGCGGTGCGACCCCCACGTATGCGTCCGAGAACGCGACCGCAGGCCACTGCGGACCGAATAGCCGGCTGAGCGCGTCCGTGTCGACGACCGCGCCTGAGGCCGGCGTCCCGATACAGACCAGGCTCCGCGCGCGGTTGTACTCGCGGGCGTACACGAGCGCGACTGCTCCACCAAGGCCGTGTCCGACGAGGTGTGCGCTCGCCGCGCCGGCGTCGCGGAGCACGGCCTCAAGGTCTGCCGCGAGCGTCGCCACGGCGTAGTCGTCGCCTGTGTCCGCCCGACCTGTCCCGCGCGGATCGACGACGAGGGAGGCGTACGGGCCGGCGATGGCGTCGTGTTGCCATCCCCACGACCATGCTCCGAGCCCGGCTTCGGGGAGGAACACCACTGGCTCGCCGTCACCGACGCACTCGTAGTAGAGGGAGACGCTGCCGTTCCGTGCCCATGGCATGAGCGTGAGTTCGGGGGGACAGACTAAACCCCCTGCTTCATCGCCGCGTTCGGTTCGGCATCCCCCGTGGGGGTCGTGTGTCGTTTCCTCCTCACGTGTGCGCTACTCGGACCGATGGTTGCGCCGCTCTCCTGCAGGCGCGCCATTCCATGCGCGACCGCCCCACCGAGGCAACCACGCATCTTTCCGCCGCCGTCGATTACACGATGTAGCTCACGCCAGCGCGCGCTACTACACGTTCGTCGGGTTATTGATGCTGCCCTCCAGCGACTGTGATTGTCCCGAGGACGTGCGTTCGGCGCTCGACCGCGTCAGTGTTGTCGCGGAGCGCGCGCACTGACGCCTCCATCCGGCTCTCCAGTTGTCCGAGCACCCGCGTCCCGTCGGCGTCGAACAGCCGCGCGTTCGCCCACGCGAACACCCACAGCGCGGTGTTTGCTGCCCGCCCGCCGCCGGGCGCAAAGTTGGCGATCACGATGCTGTCGGCGAGGCTACACCACCGCGCAACCACGTCATACGGGTCGGGAAACAGCGAGGTGACGAAGGTGGCGAGCACGCCATCGGCGTGCTGGACGGGCGGCGTCGTGGCATCGCCACGCACGAGATGAACGTTTTCCCAGCCACGCCTGGCGACCAAGACTCGGGCACGTTCGAGCATTTCGCGGGTAATATCGACACCAACGACCCGGCCCTCGGGGCCGACAGCCTCGCGCAGGACGGGGAGATTCACCCCCGGACCGCAGCCGAACTCAACGACCGTGTCCCCCGGGGTGAGGTCAAGCGTCCCGGCACAATCGGCGCGCACGCCGCCGACGGAGGCGGTCGCCCGCGCGAACCAGTCGTAGACGCGTGCCCACGCCCCATAGTTCGCCTGTACCCGGGCGGCATTGGGCGCGCCGTGGCTCGTCATCGCTCGGGTGTGTCGGTCGGGGCGACAGGCCACAGCGGTGTCTCGTCGGCGGTCGACACCTCGGAGTAGCACTGCTCACCGCCACAGCCGCGCGGCCGCTGATAGTCGATGCCGCGCTCGCCCAGGTACGTCACGTAGCCGTCGTCGACGCGGTCGAGTTTCTCGTGGCACACCCACCGTTTCCCGCACTCGTCGGCGCCGACGTTCCGGTACGGGCAGGTGAACATCGTTCGCTCGGTCCCACCGTCTGTCTCGGCCGCGTCGATGCGGACGCCGACCGAGCGGTAAGCGACCCGAAGTCGTCGAACCACCGACGACGGCGAGCGCGCACCGATAAAGAGCCCGTGCGCAAGCGCGTAGCCGAAGTCGTGGAGCGCGCGCTCGAACAGGGTCAGGTCGCGCGGGTCGTCGTCCACGAGCCGGCGAAGGTCGGCGTACCAGCCTGGGAGGTCGGCGACGGCTGCGCAGGTGTCGATCGCGGCCGCCAGGTCCGTACCTGCATCGCTGCCGTTTGTGCTACTCGTCTCGAGCGGCACCGACGGCACTGCCTCGACGTGTGCGAGTACGGCTTCGCGAAGCACGTCACCGGCCGCGTAGGCGTCGGCGAGTCGCTTGAGTTCGGGGTACCATTCCTCGACGATACGTGTGTACGTACCGTTGAGCGCGTCGTCGGCGCGGACGTACCGCTCGTCAGTCGGTGGATGGGGGAACGCGGCGACCTGCCGCGTCAGCGTCTCCGGGTCGGGACCGGCCATGCCTGGGAGGGGGGTGCCACGCTCTTGAATCCCCGCCCGCAGGGTTAGGTGCTCCGCGACCGTGGCCGGCGTATGGACCCAACGACGCTGCGTGCGGACGTTCCCGCTATTGCCGACGGCACCGTCTACCTGAACACGGGGGCTAGCGGTCCGGCTCCCCGACGCGTGCTTGACGCCGCCCGCGAGGCCGAACGCAGCCACGAGACTGAGGCGCACCGCGGGAACCCTTACCCGGATGCCTGGGACGCTTACGACGCATCGCGGGCCGCCGTTGCCGGGCTGCTCAGCGTCGACTCGGATACGGTAGCGCTCACTAACTCGACGGCCGACGGCATCTCGCGGGTCGCCAACGCTGTCGACTGGACGCGCGGTGACGTGGTCGTCCGCACTGATCTCGAACACCCGGCGGGCGTGCTCCCCTTCGCCAGACTCGGTCCACAGGGGGTTTCGATCACCGAGGTCGCTGCCCCCGGGGGACGACTCGACCGCGAGGCGTACGCCGAGGCCGTCGCCGATGCTGACTTCGTCTGTCTCTCCTCACTCTCGTGGCTCCACGGCACCCGGCTCCCCGTCCGTGACGCCGTCGAACTCGCTCACGACGCAGGCGCCTTCGTCCTCATCGATGCCGTTCAGTCCGTCGGCCACCACCCCGTCGATCCAACCGAGTGGGGCGCCGATGCCGTTGCCGCCGCTGGCCACAAGTGGCTACTTGGGACGTGGGGGGCGGGCTTTCTCTACATCTCGCCCGACGCCGTTGCCAACCTCGAACCCCGGCACGTCGGCTACCGCGCCGTTCCGAAGGGTGCTGACGGTCTCCAGTACCACGACGGCGCCGCGCGCTTCGAGGTGGGGACCCAGTCGCTTGCCCCGCACGCGGCGCTCCGAGAGGCCATTGCGCTTCGCGCCGAGTTGGGTGCCGAGATCATCACCGACCATATCGAGCGACTTGCGACCCGGCTCGCCGAAGGGCTTGGCGACCGGCTCGTGTCGCCGCGGCCCCCGGAGTCGGGGCTGGTCGCGTTCGACGATCCAGCCCCCGAGGCAACAGTCGAACGGCTTGCCGAGGCGGGTATCCACGTGAGGACGGTCCCCGGCGAGCGGATTCGCGCATCGGTTCACGTGTTCAACGACGCGTCCGACGTGGACGCGCTTCTCGCCGAACTCTAAGCGTCGAGCCTCGCGCGCAGGAGGTCAGGAACCCGATCGAGCGCGGCCTCGAGGTTTTCTACCTGCGGTCCACCACCTTGCGCGAAGTCTGGCGGGCCGCCGCCGCCGCCGCCCACCTCACGGGCGAGCTCGCCGACGATTTCGCCGGCGTTGAGTTCAACCCCCTCCGGGACGCTGACGACGAACGTGGCCGTGTCGCCGCCGGCACCGATCACGGCGACGTTCCCCTCTGCAACGAGCGCGTTGGCGGTCTTGCGAAGCTCGTCCATGTCGGCGTCGAGTCGCTGGACAACGGCCGTTGTCCCGCCAATGTCAATCGCCTCACCCTCCTTGCTACCGGCCGCCCGTGCCTCTGCCAGCTGTTCTTTTAGCTCATCGATGGTCTTGCCGCGCTCTTTCCACTCGGTAAAAAACCGATCGGCGGTGTCGGCCACTTCCGTTGGGTCGACATCGAAGGTCTCGGCAGCGGCGTACAGCGTGTCCTCGGTCCGCTGGGTCGCTTCGACCGCTGCGTCGCCGGCGGCGAACTGAACCCGCTCGACGCCGTCTTGGACGCGCTCAGTCGCGAGAATCTTTACCAGTCCGACATCGCCAGTCCGGCCGACGTGCGTGCCGGCGCAGGCTTGCACGTCGTCGCCGACATGGACGAGCCGGATCTGCTCGCCTGGTGGGATACCGCCCTGAAACAGGTCGAAGCCGTGGCGCGCCTGCGCGTCGTTGCGGTCGACCCACTCGGTTTTCACCCGGCTGTTCGCTCGAACCATGTCGTTGGCTACCCGTTCGATGGCCTTGATATCCTCTCGCGTGACGCGGTCGTAGTGTGTCACGTCGAGCCGCGAGGCGTCGACGCCCTTCTGTGCGCCCGCCTGTCGGATGTGGTTGCCGAGCACCTGCCGGGCTGCGTGGCCGACGATGTGGGTCGCGGTATGATGAGCCATCAGTCGACTCCGTCGGGTGCCGTCGATCTGCCCACGCACGAACTCGCCCTTGCCTGGATCGGCGTCCGTCCGGTGGAGAACGACGCCATCGCGTTCGGACACGTCGGTCACCTCAACGGTCGCATCGTCAGTTGCGAGTGTCCCCGTGTCGGCCGGCTGACCGCCGCCTTCGGGGTAAAACATTGTCTGGTCGAGCACGACGTCGTAGCCGTCGTCGCGTTCGATGACGTCGAGGACGACGGCCTCGAACTGCGTCCGGTCAGGGTCCTCGTAGAACAGTTTGTCCGTCGCTGGGAGGTCGCCGATCCGATCGGCCCGCTCGTCGTGTCCGTCGTCATCGAAAGCGTCCTCGCCGCCGTGACGTGCGGCGACCTGCGAGTAGAAATCGTCAGGCACCTCGACGCTTGCACCCTCTTCGGCCGCGATCTCGGCGGCCATGTCCGGATGAATGCCGTTCGAGTCGTACAGCTCGATGACCTCCTCCAGCGGGATGGCCTCGCCCGTGTCGGCGTACTCGCCGGCGAGGCGGCGGACCTGCCGGGTGCCGCGCTCGAGCGTCTCCCGGTACTTTTCAACCTCAGTGCGGACGATGTCGCGGATCGTGTCGCGGTTACGGTAGCCGAGTCGCTCTGCCTGCATATCGACGAGTTCGTCGAGGGGCGCGTCAACGCCGACGCGATCGACGAGCCGCTTGGCGCGGCGCAATACCATCCGCGCGAGGTACCCCGTTCCAACGTTCGACGGAACGATGCCGTCGCCGAACATGTAGGCCATCGTCCGGCAGTGATCGGCGATCGCGTACACCGTCTCGAGCGGCGCCATCAGCGCCTCGAGCCGGTCGCGGTCGACCCCGAGTTCTGCCGCGATCTCGCCTCGTGCCGTCTCCATGTCCTCGGCCTCGTCGATATCCATCCCGCCCGCGAGCGTCGCCGCCCGGCGCACCAGGTCGGCCTCCTCGTCGGTCAGGTCGATACCGGCGTTTTCCTTCAGGAATGCGATGGCGTCCGGATAGATCGCCTCGTAGACGGTCGGGGTCCCCTGGCTCATCCAGGTCCACCGCTCCAGCCCGTAGCCGGTGTCGACGATGTAGGTGTCCATCTCCGTGTACGTGTTGCCGTCCTTCAGCTCGTACTCGCCGTCGGGGTCCTGCTCGAGCGACATGAACACGAGCGTGGCGAGCTCGAGCCCCTTGTAGACGACCTCGATGGCGGGCCCGGCGTTGCCGCCGCCGACCCACGGGTCCTCGATGTAGGTGACCTCGTCGGGGTCGGCGCCCATCTCCACGAGCAACTCGTCGCAGTACGCAACCGTCTCGTCTTTCCAGTACACCTCCCCCGAGTAGGCGTACTCGTCGCCGACCTCCGGCTTGGCGTTGAACGCGTGGTGGGCCATCATCTCAAAGGCCATCGTATGGCGCCCCGTCTTCCCCACGTTGTCGATGTCCTGCATCCGGATGCACGGCTGGGAGACAGTCAAGGGATTGGCAGGCGGTGGTGTCTTCCCGGAGGTGACGAGCGGCTGAAAGTCGTAGATTGATGCCTGCGTGAGGAGTACGTCATCGCGCCAGCGATTCGCGGCCACCGGATAGGGGTCGATGCGTTCGTGGCCGTGCTCCTCGAAAAAGGAGAGAAAGGCCTCACGCATCTCCTCTAACGTGTAGGCGTCGTCGAACCCGGGATCTCCGATGAACTCATACGTCTCGCAAGGGGGCTCCCCGCAGGTCTCCTGCGCCCCGTCGCGGCTCCAGAAGTGGACGCCACAGGAGACACACTCCGACCGGGTGAACCCGTTCTCGCGGAAATAGTCGAGTTCGTACTCGGCGGTGAGGTCACTCATTACTCCCGACCAGCGGAGCGCAGTCTAAAAGCGTTCCGAAGGTTCAGGTCCGGCGATTTCGACGGGCTCACGGCCGGCTCACGCCCGGGTAACGACCCCACTCCGCGGTTACCGTACCCTCTTGTTGGTGCAGAGACTAACCCGCTTAGACACCGGGTCGGTATCCCCGCCTCTCCCCCACCACGACGCGGTGTCTACCCCTACCCGCTGGATGCGGCTCCGGACGGCCACCCCCGCTATTCGTCGTCGAGCGCGAGCGACGCGAGCAGCGCCTCTAACTGGACCTGCTCGTTCGCGCCCGCGGTAATGCGGTAGTCGGCCTCGCCGACCCGATCCATCAGCCGGACGGCCTCCCGGTCAGGGATATCGAACTCCCACACCGACCGATGAAGCTGGTCGACGATGTCGCCGCCCGCGATACCGACCTCGGTGAGCAGGTGGTCGAGCCGCGACCGCGCCTGCGCGAAGTCACCCTCGAGCGCGAGATCAACCATCTCCTTGATCTCTTCCGGGCGGGCGGTCGAGGTGATGGCAAAGACCGTCTCCTCGTCGACGGTCTCGCCCATTACCGCGGCGGCCTGGAGCCCGTTGATCGCCTTGCGCATGTCACCATCCGCCGCGTACACGAGCGCCTCGACGCCGTCGTCGGTCACCTCGATTCCCTCCGCCGCGGCGATCTCTCGTACCTGCGCGGCAACGGCCTCGTCAGCCAGCGGTGAGAACCGGAAGACGGCACACCGTGACTGGATGGGGTCGATGATCTGACTGGAGTAGTTACACGAGAGGACGAATCGCGTGTTGTTCGAGAACTGCTCCATCGTGCGGCGCAGCGCCGACTGGGCGTCGGAGGTGTTGTGTGTCAGGATACCGTTGGCGAGCATGAAGTTCGGCGTTGTCTCCATGCTGATGTTGTAAGCCCGCCCTCGGTGGCTGTACTCGATACTCTGTACCTCGGCGGTTTCGACCGTTCGAACGCCGCCATCGGATATCGCCGCAGGCTCGAACTCGTCACGCTCGTAGTGCTCGTGGTGGGGGAGCTCACCATCTCCGACGACAACGAACCTGTAGTCGTCGCCGTATCTCTCCAAGAACTCCTCCATCTTCTCCGTCTGCCCCCACAGTCCGGCGACTCCATTGACTTCGATTACCCTGTCGTCTACCAGGAAGTCGGCGTGGAACACCGAATCGGACAGCTCGAACTCCGGTTCGTACTCGCACTCGATGCCAGCGTCCTGCAACGACGTTGCGACCTCGTACTCCCAGTCGGAGCGGACGAGATGCCCGAGTTCGTCGCTGTGCCGTACGTTCTCTCCTCCCGTCGGTTCGTGTCC
>CAYZJQ010000114.1:0-7922 GCA_964478805.1 uncultured Halobacteriales archaeon
GCTCGGGCCTGGTTGGCGTGTTGTACGTCCTCGACGAGCCCTCTATCGGGCTCCACCAGCGCGACAACGACAAGCTGCTCGACACCCTCGAAGGGCTGCGCGACCTTGGCAATACGCTCATCGTTGTCGAACATGACGAGGAGACGATGTGGCGGGCCGACCGGGTCATCGATATGGGGCCGGGGCCGGGCAAGCGGGGCGGTGAGATCGTCGCGAACGGCACCGTCGAGGAGGTGATGGCGACCGACGCGTCCGTCACGGGCGACTACCTCGCTGGCCGCAAACAGATCCCCGTCCCTGACGACCGCCGTGCCCCCGACGGTCACCTCACGGTCAAGGGTGCCCGCCAGCACAACCTGAACGACCTCGATGTCGAGTTCCCACTGGGTTGTTTTACCGCGATCACGGGCGTTTCGGGGTCGGGTAAGTCCACGCTGCTACATGAAATCCTGTACAAGGGGTTGCGTAAACGGATGAACGACACCGACGTGAACCCCGGTGAGCACGACGCGATCGAAGGGCTCGACGCCATCGAGACGGTGCGGCTCATCGATCAGTCGCCCATCGGCCGGACCCCCCGCTCGAACCCAGCGACTTACACCGGCGTCTTCGACCACATCCGCGAGCTGTTCGCCGAGACCAAGCTGGCGAAACAGCGCGGCTATGAAAAGGGTCGCTTCTCGTTCAACGTGAAGGGTGGCCGGTGTGAGGCCTGTGGCGGCCAGGGGACCGTCAAGATCGACATGAACTTTCTGTCGGACGTATACGTCCCCTGCGAGGAGTGTGACGGCGCCCGGTACAACGACGAGACGCTCCAGGTGACGTACAAAGGGGCGACCATCTCCGACGTGCTCGATATGGAGGTCGACGAGGCGTACGACTTCTTCGAGTCCCACTCCGGTATCCGTCGCCGCCTGCAGCTGTTGAAAGATGTCGGTCTCGGCTACATGCGGCTCGGCCAGCCGTCGACAACGCTGTCGGGTGGCGAAGCCCAGCGTGTCAAACTCGCCGAGGAACTGGGCAAGCAGGACTCCGGTGACGCGCTGTATCTCCTCGACGAGCCGACGACCGGACTCCACTCCGCCGACGAGCGGAAGCTCATCGAGGTGCTTCAGCGGCTCACCGACGACGGTAATACGGTCGCCGTCGTCGAACACGAGCTTGATCTCGTCAAGAACGCCGACCACATCATCGACCTCGGCCCCGAAGGCGGTGAACACGGTGGCGAGCTCGTCGCCGAGGGGACGCCCGAGGACGTGGCCCGCATCGAGGGCTCCCACACCGGACGCTACCTCCGCGATCTGCTTCCAACCGTCGAGCTCGAAGGCCCTCGGTCCGGAAGCCGGCGGCACGAACTGAAAACCGGTGACGGCGAAGAGGCTGAGGCACCGGCGGCCGACGACTGACGGCGAGCGTTGCGAGTCCGGTGACACGCGGGCGGGAGCGACCCGGAGTCAGCGCCAGGCGCCCCACGGTCTCACACAGGAGCGGACTCGACACGAACGGCCCACCTCCTTGCGACGCTGCAGCCCGGTCCCACCGTACTCCGGGCTGGCCACGGTGGCACAGGGCCGCTGGATATGCTGGGGGCTCGTCGGTGCCTCAACGCCCTCGGCGCGGCTTCGTGGTTGAAGCCACGGTCGGTCTTAAGTCCGTCCACGCCGTCGTTCCGACTATGTCTACCTCCGTCGACGACGAGACGATTCTCGAGGTGTTGCGCGAGAACGACGACCCGCGGATGACGACCACCGAGGTCGCGGAGGAACTCCCGATCACCCGTGGGACGACACGAAGCCGTCTCCAGCGGCTCGTTGACGACGACCGGGTCGAGCGTACCCGCGAGGGAAACAGCGTCGTCTGGTGGCTTCCCGCCCGCACCGGTGAGATGGAGTCCGATACCGCCGATGCCGACGGACCTGAACCAAACGATGCGGCCGAGCGCGACGACGTGGCGGGGAACGAGGCGGCTGAGCCCGAACCGGACGGAACGCCCACCGACGCTGGCGAGCAAGCCGCTGCCGACGGCAACGCAGCTGAGGGGGCGGACGAGAGCGACGCCGACGGAGACGATGCCGACGCCGACGACGGTGCGACCGAGATCGAGGTGACGGCGACGAGCGATTCCGAGCCGGCCCACGACGAGCCGACGGCGGTCGAGGTGGAGGCAGTCGGTGACGACTCGGAGCCGGCACCGCCGTACGGCGAGACGGTGACCGAGGAGGACGAACAGGAGCCCGACCTGCCGGACCTCTCCGACGATGAGGAGGGACTGCGTGCGCTCGCGGCCCTCGCCGTTGGACTCGTTCTCGTGTTGTTGATTCGGCGACTGTTCGCCGGCGGCGACGAGTCGTAGCCGGGATGCTCGCTGCGTTCCCGAACGGGGTGGTTGCGGTCGATGGCGGCGAGGTGACCACGACGTCGGTCGAGGGTGTCACCTGTCTCTCCCGAGCAGCCGACGAGCGTCTCGTCGGGACTACGGACGGGGCGTACGCGCTCGCTGATCGACCCGAGCGACGCTTTGCGGGCCACGTCACCGCCGTACGGTACGACCCTCGCAGCGACGTGTGGTGGCTCGGCACCGAGCCGACCGCCGTCTATCGGTCGCCTGATGGCGAGTCTTGGGGGCGGCTTCCCGACCTGACGACGCTTGCCTCAAGCGACGAGTGGTCGTTCCCGCCCCGCCCCCACACCCACCACGTCCGGTGGCTCGAACCGGACCCGGTCAGGGACGGCCGATGGTACGTCGCCGTTGAGGCCGGGGCCTTGATCCGCACCGACGACGCGGGCGCGACGTGGCGCGACCGGGTGTCAGGTGCGCGCCGCGACACGCACGAACTCGCGGTCCATCCCGAGACCGGCCGGCTGTACTGTGCCGCGGGCGACGGCTACGCGGAGTCGACCGACGGCGGCGATTCGTGGACGTACCCGCAGACGGGCCTCCGGGAGCGCTACTGCTGGAGCGTCGCGGTCGATCCCGCCGCTCCTGCGGTGCGCCTGCTCTCGGCCGCGCAGTCAGCGACACACGCCCACCAGCGAGGGGTCTCATCCGTTTATCGAACCACCGGCGACGGCTGGGAGCGGATCGACGCGCTCCCGACCGGTGAGGGCTGTTACCGCGCGGTCGTCCGCGCGGCCGCCCCCGGCACGTTCTTCGTCCTGTCGAACCGTGGGCTGTACCGGAGCGTCGACGCAGGCGCGACCTGGACACGGGTCGTCGCGGACGAGCAGCTCCCGGACGCGCCGCCGGTTGAGCTCGTTGTCGACTGAAAAGCACTTATCCGTGCCGCGATAGCTCCGACCATGCACGACTTCGTCGTCGTGGGTGCAGGCCCGGCCGGCGCGCGCTTCGCCCGGTCGGCCGCCGAGCGCGGCCGTGACGTGCTCGTTCTCGAGCAGGGTGAGATCGGCGAGCCGCTCGCCTGCTCCGGTCACGTCTCGCTCGACGTCTGGGACTACGTCCCCGCCTCTGCCCACGATCGGCTGTTCCAAAACGCCATCCGAGGGGCGCGTTTCCATCTGGGGGGTGCGGACTCGCCGGCCTACCCGTTCCACCGTGAGACGCCGATCTCGAATGCGATCGACCGGGTCGAACTCGATCGGACGCTTGCTCGCGCCGCGAGCGACGCCGGTGCGGATGTGCGGGACGGCCACACCGTCACCGCCGTCGAGGAGAGCCGCAACTCGGTGACGGTGACGGCCCGCACCCCCACCGGAACGGAGACGTTCGAGACCCGGCTGGTCGTCGGCGCAGATGGGCCACGGTCGCGGGTGCGCACCGAGTGTGGCCTCCCCGCTCCCGACGAGTTCCTCCACGGGGTGCTCGGCTTCGCCCCCGACCCGAATCACGAGGACTTCGTCGATGTTCACCTCACCGTCCCCGGCTTTTTCGCATGGCGCATTCCACGAGGCGAGGCCGGCGTCGAGTACGGACTCGCGGTGTCGCCGGGCGACGACCCCAATGGTCGGTTCGACGCGCTGGTCGAGGCGTACGACGCACACATCGACCGCCGGTGTTCGGGGCTCATCCCGGTCGGCCCGCCGTCGCGAGTGACGGGCAAACGGTCGTTACTCGTCGGTGACGCCGCCGGCCAGACGAAGCCGTTCACCGGCGGTGGCATCCTCTACGGGATGCGCGCAGCCGACCACGCCGCCCGGACGGTCGCCCCCGCTCGCCTGGACACGCTCCCTGACTACGAGACCGCGTGGCGTGAGGAGCTTCGGACGGAACAGCGGCTTGGCGCACTCGTCCGCGCCGGCTACGACGCGCCCGCGCCGATCCAACGGGCCGGGCTTCGATTCTTCGCCGGCGAGATCGGCGTCCACATGGACGAGCCGACGAGCCTCTTCTCTCGCGAGCAGGTCCGGGCGATGCTCACTCGTGGCTAAGAGCTATACCGCCGACCCCGCTCACGTTTGTATGCTCAGGAGGGCTCCGCCATGAGCGACGACTCCCCGGTTGATCGAGTGGACGAGCCGGTGACACCCACCCGCATCGCCCGCGACTGTCAGGCCCTCGGCGTCGCCCCCGACGCGACGCTGCTCGTTCACGCGTCGCTGTCGTCGCTGGGGTGGGTTCCCGGCGGCGCGCAAGGTGTCGTTGAGGGGCTCCGCCGAGCGGTCCCCGAGGGAACGCTCGTCGTTCCGACCCACTCCACCGACCTGACCGATCCCAGCGACTGGGAGCACCCGCCGGTCCCCGAGTCGTGGCACGAGCCGATCCGTGAGACTACGCCCCCCTACCGGCCCGACGTGACACCTACCCGCGGGATGGGGGCGATCCCGGAGTGTCTCCGTGACTACGACGCGGCGGTCCGCTCTGCGCACCCTCACTACTCGTTTGCCGCCCTCGGCCCCGACGCCCACCGAGTGACACACGACCACGCGCTCGCGAACGGACTCGGTGAGGCGTCGCCACTCGCTGCGGTCTATGAGCTGAACGGGTCGGTGTTGATGCTCGGCTGCTCGCTCGGGCACAACACCTCCTTGCACCTCGCCGAACACCGCGCGGCCCTCGACCGCACGTCCGAACGGCAGGGTGCGCCGGTTGTGCGGGACGGTGAGCGCGAGTGGGTCGAGTTCGAGACGCTTGCGTACAACGACGACGACTTCGCTGACTGTGCCGCCGCGTTCGCCGAGGCTCACCCTGGCCACGTCGCGACCGGGCATGTAGGCGCCGCCGACGCGACGCTGTACGATCAGCCTGCTTTGGTTGATTTCGCGGCCGAGTGGTTGGGCGCGACCCGGTAGAAGACACTTATCCCCGGCATCGAAACGCCCGACCGATGCGCACCCGCGCTCTCGTCCTGCTGCTTGCCGTCGTGACCGCGGGCTGTCTCACTAGTGCTCCCGACGCCCGCGGCGGCCAGGTAACGGCTTGCCCCGTCGACACGCCGCCACCCGAGGTTGAGCCCGTCCCGGTGGTGAACGCGACCGTTCAGGAGGCCCCGGCGGTCGTTCACGCCGTCGAGCGCGCTGCGGCGACGAACGAGCCGGTTACCGTCGAGTTCCAGCCGGGCGATCAGGCGGCAGTCGAGCGTGCCCGGCGGGCCGTCCCCGGCTCCGGGGGCGACGAACTCTGCGAGAACAACCTCGTTCAGGTTAACGGGACTGCCGTCGGGTTCTACGTCGTGTTCAACACGTGAGGGAAGCGACAGCGACTGCTCGGCCCGTATTACAGCGGTTCACGGAGAACGCCCACGGCTTCAGCCGTGGGCTGCATCCGACAACAGCCAACACACCTACGACGGTTCGCATCGTCGGTTGTGCGCTCGAGTCTCGGGGACGGATATGCACGCCAGCGGGGCGGTAATTGAAGCCCGCTCTCTCGGCTGGGGCCGCACTGGCACGGCCCACACCCTCACCGAACGACGCGAGTGGGGAACCCCTCCGTCGTGGGCGCGGTCTGTGACCGTGGAACCCCACGACGTTACTCGTGGGAGGATGTCAGAGCGTCTTCTCGTCGCGGACCGCCCCGCGATCGATGTTCTCGGCGTCGTCGATGCCCGCAAGCCCCATCGTGAGATCGACCTGCGAGATCAGGTTCCGGAGAACCTGTTCGACGCCGGCTTGCCCGGAGTGTGCCAACCCATAGGCGAACGGCCGGCCGAGCATGACGGAATCGGCGCCGAGCGCGAGTGCTTTGAACGCGTCCTCGCCGCGCCTGACGCCGGAGTCGAAAAACACCGTTGCGTCGTCACCGACGGCCTCGGCGATCTCGGGTAGCGCCTCGATCGCGGAGATGGAAGCTCCGACCTGTCGACCGCCGTGCGTCGACACTTGGACGCCGTCAGCGCCGGCCTCGACGGCTTTTTTTGCGTCTGCGGGGTGAAGTACGCCCTTGATGACCACCGGGAGGTCCGTGCGCTCGAAGACGAACTCGAGGTCCTCCCAGGTGAGCGAGGCGTCACCGAACACCGAAAGGAACCGGTCGACGGCCGCTTCGGGGTTCTCCTCAGGCGGTTCGTCCAGCGCAGCACGAAAGGCCGGGTCGGAGAAGTAGTTCGCCATCCCCTCCCCTTCGAGAAACGGGTAATACCCCTTCTCGAGCAGGCGCTCGCGCCAGCCGAGCGTCGGCGCATCGACGGTGACAACGATGGCCTCGTAGCCGGCTGTCTCGGCCCGGTCGAGAAACGACGCCGCAACATCGCGGTCCGACGACCAGTAGAACTGGAACCACTTCGGCGTGTCACCAAGCGCCTCCGCGACGTCTTCCATCGACCGCGAGGAAAGTGACGAGAGAACGAACGGTACGTCCAGTTGGCGACAGGCCCGCGCCGTTGCGACCTCGCCATCCTCGTGGAGCATCCCCTGTACGCCAAGCGGCGTAATCATCAGTGGATACGCGTGGGAGTCGCCGAACACCTCTACCGAGAGGTCGCGGTCAGCGACGCCGCGGAGCATCCGCGGGACGATGCGCCACCGCGAGAAGTCTTTGTTCCGCTCGAACGTTTCCTCGCTGCCGGCGCCGCCGTGGACGTACGCCTTCGCCTGCCAGGACATCCGTTCGAACGCCTCCGCGCGGAGTTCATTGTACGACACGGGGAAGTCAGGCGTCTCCCCCTCGAACATTCCCTTCCGGTACACCTCCCGGATGTGTTTGACGCCGAACTGCTCACCGTGGACGTCGTCGCTCATGGACGATGATGTGGATACCACCGATATAGCTCTGGCCCCTCCGGCGAACCGTGGGCGATCAGCTTACGACTCGAAGAGGTGGTCGTACGGGATACCGTCGGCGGTACTCCGTGTGCGCGCCAGCGATTCGTCGGCGTGGCGGCGCGCAGCCACCAGCGAGCGGTCGACAGCGGTGTCTTCAGTCAGTGCGTCGGTGTCGCCGGTCGCCCGCGCGCGACACTCCTCGAACAGGCTGTCGATAGCATCATGATAGGTTCCGACGTGGCGAGCCAGCGCCACCGCGGCTGCGAGGTCAGGGTCGCTCGGCCCCGAGACGGTGACGGTGTAGCCGTCCGCAGGCCCGAGGTGCACGAGTGGCGTCGTCCCTCCGCCGTCGCGGACGGCCACACGCAGCGCGTCAGCGCCCGTATCGGCTAACTCGCCGACGACCACGACCGGCGCTGTCGCAGCGCGTACACGGGCCTCTGCGAACGTCTGTACCCGTTCGACGAGATAGCCGGCGGCCGACAGTTGGTCGCCGGCCTGGGCTCCCTGCTCGCCGGCCGCCGCGACGATCACGCGCACGGCCGGGGTGATGTGGCCCACCGATAGGAGATTTTCGCTCGGTAGGCATCGCATTCTTATACTCCTCTCTGTCGTCAGGGTGGTATGAACACCTTCACAGCGTTCATCGGTGTCCCCGGCGGTCCAGAACTGCTCGTCATCCTCGCACTCGCCGTACTCCTGTTCGGCGCGAACAAACTCCCCAAACTCGCTCGCTCGTCCGGCCAGGCGATGGGTGAGTTTAA
>CAYZJQ010000115.1:0-7803 GCA_964478805.1 uncultured Halobacteriales archaeon
CCGCCCCGGAGGAGACGCCGACGATCGAGGGGTCGGCCATCGGGTTGCGGAAGAACCCCTGCATGACGACCCCGGCGGCGCCGAGCGCAAACCCCACCGTTGCGCCCAACGCGATGCGTGGCAGGCGCACCCGCGTGATGATCGTCGTGTGGAGCTCCTTTACCGCGAACTCGGTCACGGGCGCCCACTCGATGCCGACAGCCGGCAGCTGGAGGCCCGGCCCCGCAGGCCCGTACACCGCGAGCCCGACCGGCACGCGCACCGCGTTTGCAAGCACCTTCGCGACCGTGACCGCGTCGATAGCGACCGGACCGATCCCGGCCGCGACTGTGGCGACGACGACGAGCAGCACTGCTAACCCGAACGACCAGGCCGCCGCGCGCCGTCTCGCTCGCACGGATACAATCCGAGTTTAGTTAGGTAAATACTTATTGGATTAGCGAGGGAGAGTAGACGATGCGACACCGACTCGCCGTATTGTGTGCAGTCCTGCTCGTTGCCGCGGCGCTCGCGCCGGCCGGCGTCGGAGCGGCACCGAACGCGACGGCGGCGATGCAGTCGAACTGTTCGTTTCCCGTGTCGACGACCGACGCAACAGGAGCCGACGTGACCGTCGAGGAACGGCCCGAGCGAGTGACGACACTGCTCCCCTCCGCAGCACAGACGATGTGGGAGCTCGGCGGCCGCGAGCAGGTCGTCGGGCGAACCAAGTTCGCTGCCTATCTCGATGGCGCCGACTCGCGGACGAACGTCTCTGCGGCCGGCGGCTTCGGCGTTTCCGTCGAGAAAATCATCGGGACGGAGCCGGACCTCGTGCTCGCGCCGAACGGGACGCGCAGCGAGACCGTCACCGCCCTACGCGACGCCGGGCTGACAGTGTACGTGTTCCCGCTGCAACAGAGCATCGATGACGTCCGCGCGAAGACGGCGACGATCGGTCGGCTCACCGGCAACTGTGAAGAGGCCGCGCGGACCAACGCGTGGATGACCGCGAACGTCGAGGCTGCCAGCGAGGCGACGGCCGACCGGGAGCGGCCGCGCGTACTTTACCCACTCGGCGGCGGCTACGTCGCCAACACGAACACGTTCATCTCGGAGATAATCACTGCCAGCGGCGGAGCCAACGTCGTCGGCGAAGCGAACGTCTCGCGGGCGTATCCACAGCTTAACGACGAGCTCATTCTCGAGCTCAACGCCGAAGTCCTGATCGTTACCGGAGCGAACAGCTACCTACTCGCCCAGGAGCCGTACGCCTCCTCTGCCGCGGTCCAGAACAATCGGACCGTCCGGGTCGACGTGAACTACCTGAACCAGCCGGCGCCCCGGTCGGTCGTCTACTCGGTGCGGAATCTGACGACCAGGTTCCACCCCGACGCGGAGCCGGCGTTTGTCGCTAAGACGGACGTGACGGTCGCGACGCCGACACAGACCCCGCCACCGACGGACGCGACGTTCACCACGACGCCGACCGCCACCGTGAACAACACCCCGACGACGTCGGACGGCCAGCCTGGCTTCGGCGCGCTCGCGGCAGTGGGCGCGCTCGTGGGTGTCGGGCTGCTCGCCCGTCGGACCTAAGGCTCGAAGACATCCGCCCGCACATCCGTGGAGACGCCGTACTGGGCGGCTGCGACGGAGGCGGGCGGTGCGGCCTCCGCGTCCGCATACCGCGCCTCGAATCCGGCCCGCACCGCCTCACGAACGCACGCACGGGCCGCTGCGCCGACCCGGGTCGCACTCCCCGAATACTCAACCGACTCGCCGGCGGCGTCGCTGGCGACGACGACCGCGTCGCTCGTCGTGCCCGGAACGTCCGCGAGGTCGAGCAGTGTCGCCGCTTTCGCCTCCGCAGCGACGGCAACGAGGTTCGCCAACGCGCCGTCCGCGAGCGAAGCCGTCGTGCCGACGAGGAGGTTCACCGTGCCACCCAACAGGTCGCCGTCTGGCAGATCGCCGCCAGGAGGTGTCATCGGCAGCGCCGCGGGGTTCGACAGCCCGACAGTCGCGTACGCCTCGACGGGGCCGCACCGCGCGCCGCGGGCGTGCGCCGCGTTGACGCCAGTGAGCAACACCGGCGCCGCAGGATCACGTTCGAAGCCCGCGTCTGCGAGCCCGGCGGTTACCGCAGCGTCGATATCCGGCGGTTGCCAGTCCGCGTCGACAGTGAGGCTGTACGCCGTGTCCGCGACGCGACGCCCGCCCTGCCAACCGGTCGACAGCCATGTCGTCTGCGGACGGGCGACCCGGAGCACGTCGCCGCTACGCGTCGTCTCGAACATCCATCGCCTCCAGGAGTCGGTCGTTGGCCCGGGCGCCTTTGATGGCGACCCGGACGTGGTTGTCGAGCCCACGGAATGTCGTCGCGTCCCGGATCGCGACGCCATGCTCGCGGGCCTGCTCAACGACCGCGTCGACATCGCGAGCACCCACCTCGAGCAGAAGGAAGGGAGCGTCCGAGGGAAGTACGTCGTACGCCGGCGCGAGTGCGGTCCGGAGGCGGTCGCGCTCGCGTGCGACCGTCGTTCGCGTCTCCACGACGAAGTCGGGCTGGCTGAGACAGTGAGCGCCCACGCTGGCCGCGGGCGTCGAGAGCGCCCACGCGCGCTGTGCGGTGCGCAAGTCCGCCAGTCGGTCACCGGTGGCGACGGCATAGCCCGCCCGGATTCCCGGCAGCCCGTAGAGTTTTGTCAGCGAGCGCGCTACGACAACGCCTGGCGTCCCCGCCAGCGACGGCAGGGCCGTGTACCCGTGGAACGCCTCGTCGACGAGCAGCTCGGTCTCGACGGCGCGACACCGCTCGGCGAACGCCCGGAGCCGGGCGGGGGCGACCGCCTCGCCCGTGGGGTTGTTCGGCGTGCAGACGACAGCCATTGCGTACCCTGCGGGGTCGGTCTCGATTACCGCGTTGGGGGCAACGAACTCGGGGCTACCGCCCTGAAGCCGCACCTCGCGGGCGTACTCGCCGAAGCTTGGCGCCGGAAGGAGCACCCGGTCGCCGGGGGTAACGCGGGTCGCGATCGCAAGCCGGATCGCGGCGAGCCCGCCCGGAGTCGGAACGACCTGTTCGGGCTCGCAGTCCACGACCGCGGCCGCGGCCGCCCGATAATCAGGGTAGCCGTCGTCGGGGTAGCGCCGCGCCGCCTCGAGTGCGGCCTCGTAGACCTCGCGGGTCCCCACAGGCGTCCGCGGGTTGGTGTTGGCGCTGAAGTCCAGCAGATCAGTGTCCGGCTCGCCGCCGTGAGGAACCCGGTCGGTCCCCCGTACTGACTCAGGGTCCATCCGTCACCAGCCGTTCGGCGGCGGCTGTATCGGCCTTGCGGTTCACGTTTACCGCGAGCCGGGCGTCCCACGAGCGGACCGTTGTGTCGGCGTCGTCGGCGACGACGTTCAGCCCGGCCGGCACCCACTTGCGGTCGTAGTCGGCCACGAGCCCGAGCGCCTCCTTGAGCGCCCGCGGGACGACAACGGTCCGCGACCCGCTGCCGGCGTCGAGCACGTCGTCGACGACCTCGGCAGCGAGCAACGGGAGATCCGCGGTGACGGTCACCACGGGCCGACCCACGCGGTCAAGCGCGACGCCCAGGTCAGTGACGTATCCCTCGCCCGGCGTCTCAACCGTTGGGAGTCGCTCCTCGACGTGGGCACGCGTTCGGGGGGCGTTCGGCGAGACGACAGCGTGGGTCCGCTCGACGCCGCTGTCCGCGAGCGCGGCGGCGACACGGTCGATCATCGGGACGCCGCCGATCTCGAACAGCGGCTTCTCGATGGTCGCGTTGAGGCGGGTCCCGCGGCCGCCACACATCAGGAGAGCGTCCACGCGACCACCCCCACATGCAGCCCAACGGCTCGGCCGAGTTCGTTCGCCGCGCCGAAGACATCGCCGTTCACACCGTCGAGCAGGTCATCGGCCCACCATGCGAGCAGACCGCCGCCGGCGACCGCACCGCAGAGGGCAAGCGCGGCCGTCGGTCGCGGCCACGCGAGCAGGCCGGCCGGCGCGGCGACAACGGCGACAACGGCGAGCGCGCGCGGCCTAGCGGCGGTCGTAAGCGCCGAGCCGAGCCCCTCGTGGCAGGCCGTCCCCAGGCAGGCGACGCCGGCCATCGCCGTCTTTGCACCCACTTCGGCGGCGATGACGACCACGACACCGGCGACAACGGGCAAGCCGGCGGCGCCAAGGAAGCCGAGTGTCGTTGCCAACAGGCCGGCACCGAGCGCGACGGCCCCGCCGACCCCGAGCGTGGTGTCTTTCAGGACCGCAAGCCGACGGTCGGCGTCGCCGTGGACGACCGCCGCGTCCCCGAGGTCCACCACCCCATCGATGTGATTGATTCCGGTGAGCGCGTACAGCACCGCGAGCAGCGCGATCGCAATCGTCCCAGCCGGGAGGCCGGCGAGCCGGCCCGCCACCAGAACGCCAGCGACGGCAGCGCCGACGAGGTAGCCGACGGCCGGGAACGTCGCCGGCGTCGCCCGGAACCCCTCCCACGCGGCCTCGTCGTGGCCGACCGGCAGCCGCGTCAGAAAGCCCACGCTCCCCCGGAGGGCCGTCAGTACCACGCTACCACCCCGGCAAGGCCGGCGGCGAGCAGGCCGGCGCGGCCGACGACCCGGACGCCTGTACTCGCGCTCGTCGCGTCCGGCAGGGCGGCGCTGGCGTTCAGCGTGTACTGTCCCGGTTTCGTCAGCCGGCGGTCCAGCGCCGCTGCAAGCGTCGCCATCGGCCACCCAGCGTTCGGCGAGGCGGGGACCCGCGCCCACGCCGCCGCCCGGCGCAGGCTCCTCGGGTTGAGGGCAGCGACAGCGAGCAGCCCGGCACTCAGCCGAGCGGGAACGGCCATCACGAGGTCGTCGAGCCGCGCGCTCGCCCACCCGACGGGCTTCGAACGGTAGCCCAGCATCGAGTCGCCGGTGTTGACGGCTTTGACGAACGCTGCTGCCCCGGCGGCCACGGGCAGCGAGACGAGCGACCCGGCGGCAAACACCGCCAGCGGCGCGACCAACCCGTCCGAGAGGTTCTCTGCGGCGCTCTCGACGGCCGCGCTGCGCATCTCGGCGGGCGACAGCGACGCGGTGTCGCGGCCCACCAGCGCGGGGAGCCGGTCGCGTGCGGTCGCTGGGTCCGTGGCGCTCGCCTCAACGACCGCTGCGGCCTCATCAAGCAGCATCCGCCGGCTCGTCGTCACGAACAACACCAATCCAGCGAGTCCGCTCGCCACCCAGGGGTCGACGCGACCGGCGAGGTGCACCACCAGGCCGACGACCGCCGCCGCGGCGACGGCGAGCCCGACGGCGAGGAGGCCGACGAGCCGCGGCCGTGCCCATGCGCGGTCCAGCAGTGCGAGCAGACTGCCGTACCACGCGACCGGATGGAGCCGAGTCGGTGGCTCCGCGACGAGGGCGTCCAGCGCGAGCGCAAGCCCGACGGCGGCGGCCGCAGGGAGGCTCACGTCACACCTCCGAGTCCGAGCGGCCCGAGGTCGACGTGCGTGGCGACTAGATCGGCAGCCGCCTCGTAGGGGTTGTGGCGTTGGTCGTCGGCCGCTGGCTGCTCCCGCTCGGCGTGGGCGAAGACGGCATCCACGAACGCCCGACGGACGCCGTCGTTTTCGAACAGGCCGTGCAGATACGTGCCAAGGACGCTGCCACGGGCGGCGCTGTCCGGACCGACCGGCCGCACAACCGGCTCCAGCGCGCGCGTCTCGCCCATGTGGATCTCGTAGCCGGTCGCTTCGCCGGTCGCGCCGGCGAGCGGGCCGCAGCCGTCGACGACGCGGGTCACCGCCTCGACGCGCTTCGCGGGTGAGAACGTCGTCTCGACCGGCAATAGGCCGACGCCAGGGACGGTCTCGGCGTCACCGGTCCCCTCGACGTGGGCGTCCAGCAGCCGCTGGCCGAGCAGCTGGTAGCCAGCACACAGCCCGACGACCGGGCCGTCGAACGCGCGGAGTTGCTCGTCGAAGCCGGCCGCTCGGAGCGCAAGCAGGTCGTCAACGGTGTTCTTGCTCCCCGGGACGACGACGGCATCCATGTCTGTGAGGGACGCGTTGGGTGGGAGGTATGCGACGCGGACGCCCACCTCGGCGGCGAGCGGCTCGAGGTCGGTCGCGTTCGAGAGCCGCCGAAGCCGTGGCACCCCGACCGTGACCTGGTGATTCGGCGGCGCGTCGTCCGCGCCACGGACGGCCCGCTCGCCGACCGCGGGGAGCGCGACGCTGTCCTCCTCGGGCAGCCCAGGGTCGTCGTACGGAAGCACGCCAAGCACGGGCACGCCGGTCCGGGATTCGAGGTCGTCGAGCGCGGGCTCAAGGACGGTCCGGTCGCCCCGAAATTTCGTGATGATGACGCCGGTCACTCGGTCGCTTACCGCGTCGGGGGCGAGTTCGAGCGTGCCGACGACGCTGGCGAACGCGCCGCCACGCTCGATGTCGGCAACCAGCACCACGTCTGTGCCGCCCGGCTCGTCGAGCGTGGGCGGGTGCCCCTCCGGCTCGCCACGGTCGGCGAACCGCGCCGTCTCCACGTTCGCGAGGTCGCGGTCCGTCAGGTTCGGCTCGGCCGTCGAGCCGGCACCTTCGGCAACGATGATCTCGTGCTCGCGGGCGAGCCGGTCGTGAGCGGACGCGGCGGCCGCCCGCGCCTCCGCCCAGTAGTCGGCGTAGTAGTCACCGGCAGCGACGTTCGCGACCGGCTCGCCGTCGACGACGAGTTGGCTCTCGCCGTCGCCGCGGGGCTTCAGTAGAACAGGGTTCATATCCGTGGTCGGGGTGACGCGGGCGGCCCGTGCCTGGACGTACTGCGAGACGCCGATCTCGCCGTAACCGCCTGACGGGTCGACGACGGCCCGCGCGTTGTTGCTCATGTTCTGGGCCTTGAATGGGACCACGTCGACCCCGGCGTGCGCGAGATGGCGACACAGCCCGGCGGCGACGGTGCTTTTGCCCACGTGGCTCGCCGTGCCGACGACGAGCACCGTCCGCGCTGTCATCTAATACTCCGTCCCTTTGCGGGCGCGCTGGCCAGCATCGATGGGGTGTTTCTCTTTGCGGACCTCCGTGACGAGGTCGGCGTCGTCGCGGAGGTAGTCGGGCGCGGCGTGCGAGCCCGTGAGAACGAGTTCCAGGTTCGCGGGCTTCGAGTGCACGAGCTCGACTATGGCGTCAGGAGCGACGAGCCCGCGGTCGGCGGCGTACAGCACCTCATCGAGGATCAGCATGTGGACGCCGTCCTCGGGGGCACCATCGAGCGGCAGGGGTGCATCGAGGGGGGCCTCGCCGGCGGCAGCGACGAGGTCTGCAGCACGGTCGAACGTTGCCCGCGCCTTCGCTTCGTGTTCGTCGTCGGCCGACCCGTCCATGAGAGCGTGCCAGCCGTAGTGGCCCTCGTTCTCGTAGGTAAAGCCGGGCATCGCGGCGATGGCGTTGTACTCGCCGCGCGTCGGCTCAACGCTCGCCGCGCCGCCCTTCATGAACTGGAGCATGTGGACGCGGTAGCCGTGGCCCGCGGCCCGGAACCCCATTCCCATCGCGGCTGTCGTCTTCCCTTTGCCGTCACCCCAGAACGCCTGGACGAGGCCGAACGCCTCGGGGGCCGCGGGTTCGATCGGCTGTGCCTCGGGACGCTCGCCGCGTCCTGGTTCGGTCGGTGTGTCGTCGTGTGTATCCTCGGTCATGGTGTGAGTGGTTCGAACTCTAGCAGTCGGTCGGCAAGCGCGACAGTACGCTCGCGCACCTTGGTCATCGGGACATCGGCGGCATCGGCCAGCGCGAGCGCCCCGCCCATGCCGACGCCCTCCTTGGCCTC
>CAYZJQ010000116.1:0-7756 GCA_964478805.1 uncultured Halobacteriales archaeon
ATGATCACCGGCCCGGACGTCATCGAGACGGTCACCGGTGAGGAGGTCACCTTCGAGGAGCTCGGCGGGGCGAGCGTCCATACCTCGGAGTCGGGCGTGGCGGACTTCGCGGCCGTCGACGAGGAAGCCGGTCTCGACGACATCCGACGGCTCCTCTCGTATCTCCCACAGAATAACGTCGAGGACCCGCCCCGTGTTGAGCCGTGGGACGACCCCGACCGCGACGCCGACGTGACCGGTATCGTCCCCGATCAGCCACAGAAACCGTACGACATGGTCGACGTCATCAAGGGGACCGTTGATGAGGGGAGTTTCTTCGAGGTGGCCGAGGCGTACGCGCGCAACCTCGTCACCGGGTTCGCCCGGCTTGACGGCCGCTCGGTCGGCGTCGTCGCGAACCAGCCGCGGTTCAACGCCGGCACGCTCGATATCGACTCCTCGATGAAGGGTGCCCGGTTCGTCCGTTTCTGTGATGCGTTCAATATCCCGATCCTCACGCTTGTCGATGTGCCGGGGTTCATGCCCGGCACCGAACAGGAGCACGGGGGAATCATCAAACACGGCGCGAAACTGCTGTACGCGTTCTCCGAGGCGACCGTCCCCCTGTTGACCGTTATCACGCGGAAGGCGTACGGCGGCGCCTACGATGTGATGGCCTCGAAACACCTGGAAGCGGACGTGAACTACGCGTGGCCCACCGCCGAGATCGCCGTCATGGGGCCACAGGGCGCCGTGAACATCCTCTACCGGGACGAACTCGAGGACGCCGAGGACGTGGAGGCGCGGCGTCAACAGCTCATCGACGAGTACCGGGACGCCTTCGCCAACCCATACACCGCCGCCAAGCGGGGGTTCGTCGACGACGTCCTCGAACCGGAGGCGACCCGTCGGCGGCTCATCGACGACTTGGCGATGCTCGCCGGGAAGCGCGCGTCCAATCCGGACCGGAAACACGGGAACATCCCGCTGTGATGAGCGACAAATCCACCGCCGACCGACCGGCGTACGTGCCTGCCGACGCCAACGAGGCGGAAGCGGCGGCCATCGTCGCGGCCGTCTCCGCACACCTGGTCGCCGAGGGTGGCGACGAGGCGGCCCCTGTGCCGAGTTGGAACGGTCGCCGGTGGGCGTTCGCGAGGCGGACCGACGCCGTCCTCGGGCGTGCGCTTCGCGCGACCGAGGGGACGCCGACCGACGCCTGGACCGCAGCGGGGCGGGCCGACCGGCTCTGAGCCTCTGAGCCGAACCAACCAGAGAGTCCCGCGTTCAGGCCACAGCGGACGTCATGCCTCGCCATGCAGCATCGCGGCCGCCCGCTCGGCGATCATATATGTCGGCGCGTTCGTGTTACCACCCACAAGCGTCGGCATCACGCTGGCGTCGACGACACGCAGCCCCTCGACGCCGTGGACGCGGAGCCGGTCGTCGACGACCGCTGCGTCGTCGGCCCCCATCTTGCACGTCCCGACGGGGTGGTAGACGGTCTCGGCACCCTCACGGATGGCGCGTTTCAGCTCTGCGTCGCTCTCGGCGTCCGCGCCCGGCTCAATCTCGCGAACGGCGTGTGCCTCGAGCGGGCCGGTCGCGGCGATCTCGCGGGCCGCACGCACTCCTTCGAGGTGGACCTCGATGTCCCGGTCGGCATCGAAGTAGTTGGGGTCGATCTCGGGGGCAGCGAACGGGTCCGCGGAGGCGAGACGCACCTCCCCGCGGCTCTCCGGGCGGAGCTGCGTGACGCCGATGGTAAAGGCGCTGTCGACGGGCACGTCGTCCAGGCCGTGCTCGAAGAAATACCCTGGCGCGAAGTGAAACTGGACGTCTGGCGCGGCCTCGGCGCCGTCGGTGTGGATGAACCCCCCTGCTTCGGCGACGTTCGAGGTGAGCGGCCCCCGCTTGAGCAGGAACCACTTGGCGACGTTGCGGAGTCGCTCGGCCCGTTCGAGGGTGTCGTCGGTGTCGGCCTCGAAGATCACGAACGAGAACAGGTGGTCTTGGAGGTTCTTCCCGACGCCGGGGAGGTCGTGGACGGTCTCGATCCCGGTGTCGGCGAGGTGCTCGGCGGGGCCGATGCCGGATAGTAGCAGCAGCTGTGGGGAGTCGACGGCCCCCGCCGAGAGGACGACCTCCGCGGCGGCGTCGGCGACCAGCCGGCGGCCGTCGCGTTCGTACTCGACGCCGGTGGCGCGGGGCGTCTCGCCGCTCTGGTCGAAGCGGACCCGGGTCACGTACGCGCCGGTGTGGGCCGTGAGGTTCGGCCGGTCGAGCACGGGCTTGAGATACGCCTCGGCGGCGCTGTGGCGCTTGCCCTTTTCATTGGTGACGTGGTAGTGGCCGACGCCTGCCTGCTGTGCGCCGTTGAAATCCTGGGTGTGGTCGTATCCCGCCTCGACGCCGGAGTCGACGAACGCCTCGGAGAGGGGCCGCGGCGAGCGCACGTCGGTCACGTTCAACTCGCCGTCGTCGCCGTGATATGCAGGGTCGAGTCTGGTGCTGTCGGCGTGTTCGCCGCGAGTGAAATACGGCAGCACGTCGTCGTACCCCCACCCCTCGTTGCCGAGCTCCGCCCAGGTGTCGTAGTCGTATGGGTGGCCACGGATGTAGATCATTGCGTTGAGCGCGCTCGAGCCACCCAACGTCTTCCCGCGGGGCCAGTACAGCTCGCGGTCGGCGAGGTTCGGTTGTGGCGTCGTTGAGTAGTCCCAGTCATACTCGCTTTTGAACAGGTTCGAGAACGCTGCGGGCATCGTGATGTTCCGCGAGTCGTCGGGGCCGCCGGCCTCCAGCAGCAGGACCGTCGTGTCGGCGTCGGCCGAGAGCCGGTTGGCGAGCAGACAGCCCGCCGAGCCGGCACCGACGATGACGTAATCGTAGGTCGCGGTTCGGGTCGGCATACCACGCCAACCGACCGCGGGATGATAAGTCGTTCCCAGCCCGGGCGCCGGGGTGCCTCGGTGCCGTCCCGACCCGCCAGCACGGTGCCGGAACCGCTCTGCCGGTGGGCGGGCGCGGGCGGCCGCCACTCCCCTCGCCTGTCTTCGGGCTACACAGCGCGCCCTGCGTCGCCGAGGGGGAGAGGATTGATGCCCATGGCCGGTTATCGGCGGGTATGCGCGCCGACGCACCACATCCGGACGCACAGCAGCTCCTTGCCCGCGTCGAGGCTGCCGACGTGCTCCCGCTTGCACAGTACGGCGATGCCGAGACCGCCCGCACCGTCGCCGCCGAGATGCGCGCCGACGTCGACGGCCCGGCACTCGCGAGCGTCACCGACCGGACGGTGCCGGGGCCCGCCGGCGAGGTTCCCGTGCGGATCTACCGTCCCGACGGCGATGGCCCGTTCCCGACGGTCGTGTTCTTCCACGGCGGCGGCTGGGTCATCGGCGACCTCGAGAGTCATGACCTGGCCTGCCGCCATCTCGCCCGCGCAAGCGACTGTGTCGTCGTCGCCGTCGACTACCGGCGCGCACCGGAACATCCGTATCCGGCTGCCGCCGAGGACGCCTACGCTGCCACTGCATGGGCCACGGCAAATCCCGACGCGGTCGCGGGGAACGGTCAGGTCGCCGTCGCGGGCGACAGCGCCGGCGGCAATCTCGCCGCCTCCGTCGCTCTCCGGGCCCGCGACGAGGGGACCCCCGAGATTGCCTATCAGGCGCTCGTTTATCCGGCCGTCAGCCCCCACGACGATTGGGACTCCTACGCGCAGAACGCGGAGGGATACTACCTCACGACGGCCGATATGGACTGGTTCGGCGAGTCGTACTTCGGCGAGGGGAACGAGACGGACCCGTACGCCTTCCCGCTGGTCGCCGACTCCCACGCCGATCTCCCGCCGGCGACGGTCGTCACGGCCGGCTTCGACCCCATCCGCGACGAGGGGGTCGCGTACGCCGAGGCACTCGACTCCGCGGGGGTGCCGGTCGAACACCACCACTACCCGGATATGATCCACGGGTTCTTTACGATGCTCGCGGAACCGGCCGAGATGGAGCGCGGCCACGAGGCCATCGCGGCGGTCGCCGCGGACCTGCGGGCGGCACTCTGACATCTTCCCACGACTGAACTCGTGGGCCTTCTCCCCGAACCAACGTACGTGCGCCCGTCGGCCGGTGCTCTATCTAGAGGCCAATAATCCCGCGAGTGTGCGATAGAAGCTACGAGTGCCGATAACAGAAGATTTTGAAAACAGTCACTCTAATCATTCGATGGGTCGTCGTGCAATAACTCCCTATTACCCCACCGCACATGGCCCACCCGCCGCACTCGTCCAGGTCCGTCGCTCGCTACAACGGTCGAGGCGTCTGTGGCGTTGGCCCACCACGAGTGCTCACCAGCCAGCGAAGGCCGCTGTGGTTGGTAAAACAGCGGTCCTGCCGGGCCCAGAGGGGCCACTTAGGCGACACCTTACGACAAACGCGCCTCTGTGCCTCCATGGGACTCTATCCACGGCAGCCACTCTACAGCGTGTGAACACCGCTCTCACGCTGCGGGCGACGACTATCAGCGGCGGCCTCCTGCTGGGCTTTGGGGTCGCCCTCGCGAGCCTACTGATACTCACCACGCCGTTCACCGGCTGTACCGAGGTCGGTGTCCCCGCTGACGTGCACACCGGGTTCGAGTTCGTGGGCGTTGAGGACAGCGCTCTCGTGTACTCGCCGGACGGGGTGAACGTGTGTGAGTCACCGCTGTGGGTGGCGGTGCTTCCGCTCGTTCCAGGAATATGTGGACTGCTGCTGCTCGCGTACGGTCGTCGCTTTGACAGCCCACCCGGGAGGGATAATATACGCTGGCAGGGACGCAGCGCGGACTGAACCCCGGCTTACGGATGACCGGCGTCCGGCAATGGCCGTCGGCTCGGCGACTCGCTACTCCGCCTCGCGGAGCTTGGTCGCGTGGGCGAAACAGACCAGCAGCCGTGCATTCGCCGCCGACAGCCGTCTGCCCGCGGGCGACTCCACGGTGAACGAGCCCTCGACGACGCGGCCGACGCGCTCCTCGCACCACGGCACGTCACACGAGACCTCGTGGAGGCCACGCACCGAATCGAGCGCCTCCACCGCGACGGTCTCTTCGCCCCCGGCCTCGTCCGCGTCGGCGTCGCTCATACCTCCCATCGCCCGCCGCCCAGCCAAAACGGTTGCGAAGCGGTCACTCCTCGAGTCTGTACTTCTGTATCTTTCCGCTTGCGGTGCGGGGGAGTTCGGCGATGAACTCCACCTCGCGGGGGTGTTTGTATGCCGCGATGCGCTCTAGGGTGAACTCTTTGAGCGCCTCGGCGGTGGTGCCCGGGTTATCGGGGTCGCCGGTGGCGGGGACGACGTAGGCCTTCACCGTCTCGTTGCGTCGCTCGTCGGGGACCCCGACGACGGCAGCCTCGCGGACCGCCTCGTGTTCCGCGAGTAGGGCCTCGACTTCACTGGGGTAGACGTTGTAGCCGGCGGTGACGATGACGTGTTTCTTGCGATCGACGATCTCGTAGTAGCCATCGGCGTCCCGGCGGGCGATGTCACCGGTCTGGAAGAAGCCGGTCTCGGTGAACGCCTCGGCGGTCGCCTCGGGGCGGTCGTGGTAGCCGGCCATCACTCCCGGCCCGCGCACCAGCAGCTCTCCTTCTTCGCCGACCGGGACCTCACGCCCGGCGTCATCGACGACCCGACAGTCTGTGTGGCGGAGCGGCTGGCCGACGGTGCCGTGGCGCGGCCCGAACGTTGCGCCGACCTGAGAGTGGGTCGCGCCGGTCGTCTCCGTGAGCCCGTACCCCTCGTAGACGGGGACCTCGGCCGTCGCCTCGAACGCCTCCTGGACCGCTCCGGTGAGTTTCGCGCCGCCTTCGGCGGCCTGGACGAGACTGGTCAGGTCGTACTCGCCGAAAGCGTCGCTCGCGACCATGTCGGCGTACATCGCGGTCACGCCGACGAACTCGGAGATACGCTCGCGCTCAATGAGCGCCATCGCGGCCTCGGCGTCCCAGTCGGCGGCACGACGCAGATAGACGGTGCCGCCGCGCACGAGCGGCTGGAGTGCCGTGTGTACGAAGCCGGTGATGTGGTACAACGGGAGCCACACGAGGCTGTTCACCGCGTCGGGGCCCAAGTCGTCCGCTCGGCTTGCGAGCGTCGTGAGCAGCTGTGCGCGGACGTTGTCGTGGGTCAACCGGACCCCCTTCGGCGTCCCGGTCGTCCCGGACGTGTACGGAAGCGCAGCGACGTGGGGACCGTCCACGTCGACGGTAGCGGGCGCGTCCGACACGTCGCCGAACGCGATGTCCTCGTGGTCTCGCCCGACGGTGACGACGAGCGGGTCGTGGTCGACCGCCGCGACCGCGTCGGCCAACTCCTCCCGCAGGGCGGGATGGGTGCATACGACGCGCGCGCCTGTATCGCTCAACTGGTAGGTCAGCTCTCGGGCGCGGTACTGTGGGTTGACCGGTGAGACCGCGATGCCGGCACGAAAACAGCCGACGGCAGCGATCAGATACTGGGGGCAGTTGGGCAGGTACAACAGCAGGGTTGCCCCCGGCTCGACTCCCCGGTCGCGGAGTCCGCCGGCGAACCGGGCCGACCGCTCGCGGAACGACGCGTGGCTCACCCTCTCGCCGTCGGCCGAGAGCGCGGCCGCATCGCCCCGGTAGTCGGCCGTCGTGTCGAAGAGCCGCGCGACGTTACCGCCCGTCACGGCGTCGCCGAACGCCCGGACATCGAGTGTCATGGTACCGACCCTCACGGGCAGCGTCCTAAACGTTTCCCTGGCCGTGTGCGCCCTGGACCGATAGAATAAGGTACAGCGCGGGGACAGTCGTGGGCATGTTCGAGAAGGTACTCGTCGCCAACCGCGGGGAGATCGCGGTGCGCGTGATGCGCGCTTGCGAAGACCTCGGGGTCGCGACGGTCGCCGTCTACAGCGAGGCGGACAAACACGCCGGCCACGTCCGCTACGCCGACGAGGCGTACAACATCGGTCCCGCCCGCGCGGCCGACTCGTATCTCGACCACGAGGCTGTGCTTGAGGCCGCCCGGAAGGCTGGCGCCGACGCCATCCACCCGGGCTACGGCTTCCTCGCCGAGAACGCTGCCTTCGCCCGGAAGGTGGAGGCGGCCGAAGGCATCACCTGGGTCGGGCCGAGCGGCGACTCGATGGAGGCGCTCGGCGAGAAGACCAAGGCGCGACGGTTGATGGACGCCGCCGACGTCCCTATCGTTCCTGGAACCACGGAGCCGGTCTCCGACCCTGAGGATGTCACCGCCTTCGGCGATGAGTACGGCTACCCGGTTGCGATCAAGGCAGAGGGGGGTGGCGGCGGTCGCGGGATGAAAGTCGTTGAGTCGGCCGCAGAGGCAGCCGACCAACTCCAGTCCGCAAAGCGAGAGGGAGAGGCGTACTTCGACAACGATTCCGTCTATCTTGAGCGCTACCTGGAGAATCCACGCCACATCGAGGTGCAGGTGCTCGCCGACGAACACGGGAACGTCCGTCACCTCGGCGAGCGGGACTGCTCGCTGCAGCGGCGCCACCAGAAAGTCATCGAGGAGGGGCCCTCGCCCGCCCTGACCGACGAACTGCGCGCGCGGATCGGCGAGGCTGCACGGCGCGGCGTCGCGGAATCGGACTACGTCAACGCTGGCACTGTCGAGTTCCTCGTCGAGGAGGACCCTGAGCGCGAGCTAGGGGAGCTGCTCGGCCCTGAGACGGCGTTTTACTTCCTCGAGGTGAACACCCGCATTCAGGTCGAACACACCGTTACGGAGGAGCTCACCGG
>CAYZJQ010000117.1:0-7675 GCA_964478805.1 uncultured Halobacteriales archaeon
GACGGGGAGTTCGCCTTCGACGGCTGGGGGCGGATGGGCGAGCGGAAGTACCGCTACGTTGGGTAGGGCGTAGAACTATACCCCAGCGTCTGGTGTCGCCGGTATGGACGACGACGAGTACGACAACCTGCTGTCGTCTGTCACGCCGACCGAGTCCGTCGACGGCGTCGAGAGTTACCGCAACACCGTCGCGATGGCCTGCCCCGCCTGTGGGGAGCCGTTCGACGACGCCGTCATCTGTACGAACGACTACAACAGCCTCGAGCTCTCGCTCGATTTGGACCTCTGTGTGACGACCCACGACGGCAACGCGATCCTGTTCACCCACAAACCCTGAAGCCGACCCGACGCCCGTTAGGGCAGTTCCCGAAGCGCGTCCAACAGCGTCTCCAGCGGCGCCTCCGTCACTGCCAGCGAGTAGCCATCCGCGCTCGCCAACGCCGGCGCGTGCTCCCACAGTTCGTCCGCGGAGAGCCCGTGTAAGAGGACAGCCGTCGGCGTGGGCGTCACAACGCGTAACGCGACGAGCGGGCCCTCGCCCTTGGTGACGCCGGTGAACACGAGCGCGCGGTTCGTCGACTGGCCATAAAGCCGGTAGAACTCCTCGGAGGAGAGCCGCGAGATGGCCTCGATGGAGTTGATCACGGTGTGGCCGGCCACCGTCCGTGTCCGGCCGCGCGTCCCGGTCGAGTCGCCGCCGGCGGTCACCTCCGTCGCGTCGACCGCGGTGTAAAACCGGTCCAGCGGCACCGTCGCCGGGTACTCCCGCAGGTCGTGGACGATGTCCGACGCGAACCCCGCCGAGAGGACGCGAGAGAACTGCCGAAGTCGGTCGCCGCCGCGGCGCTCGTCAACCTCGATGAGCCCCTCGACGAACCGGCGGACGATCCCGATCCCGGGGGAGTCCCGGCGCCCGGACTCGTAGTCAGAGACCACCGAGGGCGACACGTCGAGCGTCTCCGCCAGCGTCGCGCCGGTCACGTCGAACTCCTCGCGCCACTTCCGCAGGGTCGCACCGGGGTCATCGCTGATCACCACCTCGCCGGCGATGTGCTCGGCGAGTCGCTGGCGGGCCGTCCGGTCCATATGCGCACCAGCGGCGCGCGGTTTAAGTCGATTCCTCCCCCGGACGCGGGTATGCCCTCGACGCTCGTCGCCGCCGGGCTGGCCGCGCTGGTGGCGGCGGCGCTGCTCGACGAGCGGGACTTCAACGCCCGTGCGCTCGCCGTCGTCGTCGGGGCCGGCGTCGCCCCGGATCTCGACGCCCTGCCGGACCTCCTCGTGGAGGGACTCCACAACGCCGCGTTCCACAACGTCTGGATCCCCCTTGCCGCGGGGCTCGCGCTGTGGGTCGACGAGCGGCACAGCGGCCGGCTGCGCGCCCGCTACGGCGGCTCCGGCGTCCGCGTCGCCTGGGTCGCCCTCACGGCCTACTGTGTGGCCGGCATCGCCCTCGACCTGTTCAATATCGAGAGCGCTGCCGTCCTGTGGCCGGTGGGCGAGCACTACTACCGCGTCGTCGGCCGCGTCGTCTACAGCACGACCGAGGGCCTCGTTGTCACCGTTGTCGAGCCGACCCTCGGCGGCGGGCCGCTGTTCCCCGAGGCGCGCGGCGCCCGCGTCGGTAATGGAGGGCACGTGCCGACCGTCCTGAACCCGACCGGGCCGAACGACGGGGCGCCCCGCTCGCTCGTCGCGATCGAAGCGGGCTGGCAGCTGCTGGTCGTCCTCGCCGGAACGGCCGTCGCGGGGGGACGACTCGCCGCGGGCGCGGTGACCGGGGTGGGTCGGCGGCGGGGTGCCGCCACGGAGGGTGATGACTGATGCCGTCGACGGTCGTCCACGTCGCGTTCGCGCTGTTGCTGGCTGCGGGCCTGCTCGGCCGTGACTTCGACCGCCGAGCGGTCGTTGTCATCGCGGCCGTGACGGTGGTGCCGGACCTCGACGTGTTCACCGCCCTCGTCGTCGAGGCAACCCACCGCGCTGCGTTCCACACGCTCCTGTTGCCGGGACTCGTCGCACTCGCGCTGTGGGTCGACGAGCGGCACAGCGGCCGGCTGCGCGCCCGCTACGGCGACTCCGGCGTCCGCGTCGCCTGGGTTGCGCTGTTCGGCTACGTCGTTGCCGGCATCGGCCTTGATCTGTTCACGAGCGGCGGCGTCAACCCCCTGTATCCCCTGTACGACCAGTTCGTCGAGATCGACGGCACTGTCGGCTACACCACCGCAGAGGGGTTCTACCAGACGTTCGTCGACGTGCGCACCGACTCAGCACCGAGCGGCGGGACCGAGAGTGGTGGCGGCACCAGCGTCGACGTGGGCCAGCGCGGCTCGACGGCGGAGGTCCACGTCGCCAGCGGTGTCGACCCGCAGCGCGGGCCCGACCCCGCGGGCGTCGAACGGGTGTTCCCGGTCGTCTACCGGGGGTGGCAGGTGACGCTCGTCCTGGCCGGCGTCGTTGCGACGTGGGGGCGACTTCGGCTCGGCGGCCGGGAGACCCAAGCCGCCGCGGCCCGCACGGACGGGTCGTGACCACCATCCGCCCCTACCGACCGGCCGATGCCGACGCGCTGTGGACGCTCAAGCAGGCGTTCGAGACCGGCCTGGGTGCGGCCGGCGACGAGGCGAAGGCCGCCGCCTACGACGCGAAGCTCGACGACGACTACCGGACGCGGTGGCTCGCGTGGGTCGACCGCTGTGTCGCCGACGAGGACTGTCTGTTTGTCGGCGAGGCGGCCGACACGCTCGTCGCGTACCTGTTCCTCCTCCCGGAGCGGCTCGCCTTCGTCTGGGACGCAGCGGTCGTGAACGAGGTGTACGTCGCTCCCGACCACCGGGGAACCGGGCTGGCCGATGCGCTCTTCGAGCGGGGGCTCGCCCACGCCCACACGCAGGATTTGCCGCTCGACCGAGTGGTGCTCGACGTCGACCGCGAGAACGAGCGGGCCCGGCGGTTCTACGCGCGCCACGGGTTTACCAAGTGGGGAGAGCTGGTCGCGCGCGAGCTGGAGTCGTAGCTTACGTCCCACCCTGCGTGGTCATCGCGACAGCACCGCCAGCCGTCCCGAATACGAGCGGGTAGACCAGTCCCGCCAGCAGGATACCCGTCACTGGGTCAGGCGTCACGCTGTCGGTCGCGAAGAGAAAGACGCCCACAACGGAGAGCAGCCCGTAGCCGATGACCACCGACGCACCCGCGACCGCGGCGTCAGTGTCGCCGCCACCAGCGTACCGGCCCACGGCCAACCCCGCCGCGAGCAGCAGGAGCGGCGGCACGACATAGAGGAGGACCGTGAAACCACCGTCACCGCTGATCGCGTTCGTCGCACCGGAGCCGAAAAAGCCGAGATCGACGTTCGTGCTCACGAAGTGAGCGTTGAAGAACACCCATCCGACAACCTGCCAGACGCCGATGTCGGCCGCTTCCAGCACGCGGCCGAACAGAGAGTTCTGGATGTCGTTCGACGCTACGAGATAGGTGAACAGGTACGTCAGGACCCAGGCGCCAACGCCGGCCGCCGCGCCGACGCCGAAAGGGATCCTATCGGTGAGACTCTCGGTTGCCATGGCCGCGAGAGTCCCGCCTCGGGAAAGTAGGTTACGGACGAGTAACGGCCAAAAGAACTATTCTGTGTCGCCGGTCGCGGCCCACTCCTCGCTCGAGACAGTGTACCGGATCATGTCGTATGGTTCGCCGTCGTTCCCGAGCGTATGGTTCCGAAGCAGTCCCTCGCGACGCCCGCCGAACCGCTCGACGTACTTCGTGATGGCTCGCTCTGACTGCTCATTCTCAGGGTGGTGTTCAACGGCGACGATGTCGAGGTCGAGTCGGTCGAAGGCCAATTCGAACAGTCGGGCGGCACGCTCGCCGGAGTAACCGTGCCCCCAGGCCGCTCGGCGGAGCCACAGGCCGAAGGTGGCGAGCTGGCGGTCCCACTCGACGGTCACCCCCGTCGTGCCGACGAACTCCCCGGTGAGGTCACCTTCTGTCGGGTAGACGGCGTAGTGGGCCCCCTCGTCGGCGGCGAACTGCTCGCCCGCGTGGGCGACGAACTCGGCAGTCGCCTTCGGGGTCGGATGTGGGTTCCAGGTCAGATACTCGGTGATGGCCTCAACCCCAGGGGCGTCCTCGCGGACGTGCTCGTACATCTCGAACGGGTCGAACGTCTCCGGTCGAATCACCTCATAGCGGAGTCGCGCCGACTCCAAGGTCGCGGGGAACAGGGCCATACGGGCGGGTGCCCCCGCGGCGACTAAAGCGATGCCCATGGACGGGAGTGGCTGACACCCGCCGTCCGCAACTACTAACCGCGACTCACCCTGAGGCGTCACTAATGGACTGGACGGAAAAATACCGCCCAACGACGCTCGCGGAAGTCCGTGGCAACGACAAGGCGCGCGACCAGTTGCGCGAGTGGGCGGAGACATGGGACGACCATCGGGAGGCGGTCATCCTCTACGGGTCACCAGGGGTCGGGAAGACGAGCGCGGCCCACGCGCTCGCCAACGATATGGAATGGCCCGTCATCGAACTCAACGCCTCCGACCAGCGGACGGGCGACGTCATCGACCGGGTCGCCGGCGAGGCCGCGAAGTCAAGCACGCTCACCCAAGCGGCCGAGGGCGAACCCGGGCGACGGCTCGTCATCATGGACGAGGCCGACAATATCCACGGCACCTACGACCGCGGCGGCGCACGGGCGGTCACCCGCATCGTCAAGGAGGCGAGCCAGCCGATGGTACTCATCGCCAACGAGTTTTACGACATGTCCCGCGGCCTGCGCAACGCCTGCCAGACGATCGAGTTTCGCGATGTCTCCAGCCGCTCGATCGTCCCCGTTCTCCGTGACCTTTGCCGGAAGGAGGGGATCGCGTTCGACGAGAACGCCCTGAAGCGGATCGCCGACCAGAACGACGGCGATCTCCGGGGCGCAGTGAAAGATCTGCAGGCCGTCGCGGACGGGAAGGAGTCGATTAGCGTCGAGGACGTGACCAGCGGCGAGCGCGACACGACGAAGGGGATCTTCGACTTCCTCGATGCCGTGCTTAAAGAGGAGAACCCGCAGGAGGCGCTGTACCTCACCTACGACGTGGACGAGACGCCCGACGACCTGCTGCTGTGGCTTGAGGACAAGGCACCCAAGGTGTTCGACGCTGCCGAACTGGCCCGGGCGTACGACCACCTCGCGCGGGCCGACCGCTGGCTCGGCCGGGTACGCGCGACACAGAACTACTCGTACTGGCGTTATGCGACGGACAACGTCGCTGCGGGCGTCGCCGCCGCGCGCGATCAGAAGCGCGGGGGGTGGACCCGCTACGGCGGCGCCCCCTACCGATCGACGAAGGACAAGACACGCGACGAGGTGGCGACCAGCGTCGCCGAGGTCGCAGGGGTCTCGACGGCGACCGCCCGACGCGATATCGTTCCGTTCCTCGCCGTGATGACCCACCACTGCAAGAACCGCGAGCTGACGGTGCGAATGGCCGCCCGCTACGAGCTCGACGAGAAGGCCGTCGCCTTCGTCACCGGCTCCGGCGAGTCGACGAACAAAGTACAGGATATCGTCGCCGATGCGGAGGCGCTGCGTGCCGAGGAAGCGGCCGAACACGGCGGCGACGCCTTTCTCGAGCGCGTCGAGGACGCCGCCGAAGAGAGCGAGACAGCACAGGCGGAGGCAGGCAGCGTCGAGGAGACGGACGAACAGACAAGCCTGCTGGACGACGACGGCGACGACCGCGTCGCGGACGAGATCGACGAGCAAGCGGCCACCGAGGAGGCTGCAGCGGACGACTCCCAGTCGGGCCTCTCCGATTTCATGTAGCGTCAAGCAACCGCGAGAGGAACTGTTTTCCTCGGTCGGTATTCGGGTGCTCAAAGAACTGCTCTGGGTCGCCCTGTTCGACGATCTCGCCGTCGGCCATTAACACGATGCGGTCGCCGACCTCCCGGGCAAAGCCCATCTCGTGAGTGACGACAAGCATCGTCATGCCCTCTCCTGCGAGGTCTTCCATCACGCCGAGCACGTCGCCGACGAGTTCCGGGTCGAGCGCGCTCGTCACCTCGTCGAACAACATCACCTGTGGGTCCATGGCGAGCGCCCGCGCGATCGCGACGCGCTGTTGTTGGCCACCGGAGAGTTCATCCGGATACGACGCGGCCTGGGCGTTGAGCCCGACTCGGTCGAGCAGTTCACGCGCACGTTGGGTCGCCTCAGCCTCTGGGTAGCCTTTCACCTTCGTGGGACCGATCGCGACGTTCTCGACCGCCGTCTTGTGTGGGAACAAGTTGAACGACTGAAACACCATGCCCACCTGCTGGCGGAGCCTGTTGACATCGGCTCCAGGTCCGGAGATGGGTTCACCGTCGATACGGATCTCGCCGGCTTGGATCTCTTCAAGCCGGTTCGCGCAGCGCAACAGCGTTGATTTCCCCGAGCCCGACGGTCCGACCACGACGACGACCTCTCGGTCACTCACCGAGAGGTCGATCTGTTTCAACACGTGAGTGTCGCCGAAATACTTGTCCACGCCTTCGTACTCAACGAGGCCGGGCGTCACTGACCATCACCCCCGGAGAGCCGCTGTTTGACGGCAGCGCCAGCGCGACTCAGTCGGCCACGGTCGCCGCTCCAGTCGGCGCGGGCCTCCAGCGCGTTCACCAGTTGGCTCATCGACATCGTGATGACGAGATAGAACAGACACACCCACACCAGCGGTGTCCACGGGTCCAGTTGGTTCGAGTTGATATTGCGGAACACGCTCATGATTTCTGGGACAGCGATGACGGTAAGCAGCGAGGTGTCTTTCACGAGGATGATCTGATCATTGCCGATAGCCGCTAAGGCGTTGCGCCATGCCTGTGGCAACACGACCTCACGCAGGGCCATCACGCGTGACATCCCTAGTGAGCGGGCCGCCTCCATCTGTCCATCGGCGACAGCGCCGATACCGCCTCGAATCGCCTCGCCGACGTAGGCCCCGTGGTTCAGGGTTAAGCCGATGATCGCGGCGGGAACCGCCCAGTTTTCGAACGGGAACGCGCCCGTCGGCCACAGCCGCGGAACGCCGAAGAAGATAACAAACAGCTGGAACAGAAGCGGTGTCCCCCGGAAGAACTCAACGTACCCCTTTGCAATCCGGGCGGTCAGCGGCGACGTCGAGATGCGCCCGAGGCCGACGAAGATCCCCAGCGTGACGGATAACAGACTCGAGATGACGACGATCTGTATCACGAGGAAGAATGCCTCGACGAACCGGGGGAACACGTTCTCCAGCAGGCCAAAGTCCACCTGTGTCGAGACGATCCAGACGACCATCCCCCCGATTGCAAGTAAGAACGTCGCGGCGAGCACTTCACCGATTCGTTTCACCAGCTCATCGCGCATCAGTACGCCGGCGGTGGCGTCTTCCTCGACGCCATCGGAGTCTGCGTACGCGTCTGCCATGGGGGAGACAGCTACCGACAGTAGATGAATGTACCGTACGGCCCAATCTATCGGGGCCGTCGGTCAGCCGAAGTACTCGTTGTATATCTCGTCGTAGGTGCCGTCCTCTTTGATTGTCGCGAGCGCCCCGTTGACCTCCTCACGGAAGTCATCATCGTCCTGACGGAAGGCGATGCCATACTCCTCGACAGTGAGGGTCAGGTACGGCGGCGCGTCCTTCCCTTGTGCGGC
>CAYZJQ010000118.1:0-7666 GCA_964478805.1 uncultured Halobacteriales archaeon
GATGCATCTCGTATGCGGTGTTCACGTCGATGCGCGAAGGGTACATGTTCGAGCTGAACCGCCGCTACTACCGGCTCCGCCCGCCGCGGTGACCTCACCGCTCACCCAGCACTCCTTTTCGAGCGGCTCGGGTATCCGGACCTAGGTGCGCGTGTCGACGGGGCGTAACCGTGGACCGGTCGAGGGGGTTTTGCCGGCGCCCTCCTAACTTGACGCATGGACCGTCGCCGCTATCTCGGGCTGGTAGGCGCGACCGCGAGCGCGGCGCTCGCCGGCTGTGCGGGGACGCAGTCGGCGGAGACACCGACAGATACTGACGCGGACGGGACGGCCTCCGACACAGCCGACCCGACCGACTCGGGGGCGTCCGGGAACCCGTCCACTGTCATTGAGCCGGTCGTGACTGGGCTCGCCCACCCATGGGGACTCGCCGTCCTCCCTGACGAGTCGGCGATGCTCGTCACGGAGCGCCCAGGCCGGCTGTCGGTCGTCGATCTTGACGCCGGCGAGCGGACGGAACTCGACGGCACCCCGGCGGTGTTCGCTCGCGGACAGGGCGGCCTACTTGACGTCGAACTCGCCCCTGACTTCAGGTCGAGCGGGCAGGTGTACCTCACCTATTCAGTCGGCGACGGGACCGGGCGGTCGAGCACTAGACTTGGCCGTGGCCGGCTTGACCGCGCGAACAGCCGACTCGTGAATCTCGAGACGCTGTACACCGCCGAACCGTTCGTCGAGTCAGCCGGTCACTTCGGCTCGCGAGTCGTCTTCGACCCGGAGGGGTTCGCGTACGTGAGCGTCGGGGACCGGCAGTTCAAAAACTTCGGCCCGGACCACGTTGGCCAGCGGCTGGATGACGACCTCGGGAGCGTCCTTCGACTGCACTCCGACGGTTCTGTCCCTGATTCGAACCCGTTCGTCGACGATCCCGACGCCAGCGACGCCATATTCACCTACGGCAACCGCAACCCGCAGGGGTTGACGGTCCACCCCGAGACGGGGGCTGTGTGGGAGTCGGAGTTCGGCGAGCGCGACGGTGATGAACTCAATATTCTAAAAGCGGGTGCAAACTACGGCTGGCCTGTCGCCGACAACTCGTGTAAGTACGGCACTGATGATCCGGTCGGAGTGCGCCACGACGAGCGGTCGGACGTGGTCGCACCCGTCTACGGCTGGCCCTGCGGCTCCGGTGGCTTCCCGCCCGCTGGGATGACCTTCTACGACGGCGACGCATTCCCCGCCTGGCGTGGTGATCTGCTTGTGAGCGGGCTCGCAAAGCGATACCTCGCGCGCTTCGCCGTCGACGGCCGCGAGGTGACCGAACGAGCACCGCTCCTCGTCGACCGCGACTGGCGGATCCGCGACGTGACCGTCGGGCCTATCTCGGGTTATGTGTACGTCGCCGTCGACGCGGGAGACGCGCCTGTGGTCCGGCTCCGCCCGGAGTGAGACGGCGGCTCAGGCGCCATACTCACGCTCAAGACGGGCGCGCGCCCCGTCGCGGGTTTTAAAGTAGCGGACGTCGCCGTCGGCGGTGCGTACTGCCCACTCGTAGGTGTCACTGTCCGGCCGGTACCACCGGTCTGCATGGCGTTCGAACGGCGACCGCCCACCGTCTGAGGAGGTCACGGTGTCCTCCATGCCGTCCCGTTCGTCTTCGGTCGCGTCGGTGGGTGCCTCCCCGTCTGCGTCGTTCGCTCGCGACGGGAGCGTCGCCGGGTCGTCGATGGGGTCAACGAGCAGCCGCTCCTCGATGAGATCGCGGTCGATGTAGACGCCGAGGTCATGGTCGCGTCGGACCGCCTCCTCGGTCGCATCCATCAGCACCTGTTGGACGTCGACAGCTGGCTCACCGGGGGCGCACGTGACCTGCTCGTAGGTCCCCTCGCTGTCCATCACCCACCGACGGCGAGTGTCGACGAGCGTCGCTTCAAGCACGAACCGGAGCTGGCGCCGGAGGTCGCGCGAATCGACGGGCGCGACGGCTTCGACCCGATTGTCGAGATTCCGGGTCATCCAGTCGGCGCTCCCGACATACCACTCCGGAGTGCCCCCGTTCTCGAAGTAGAAGATTCGCGAGTGCTCGAGGAACCGGCCCACTATGGAGTGGACGGTTATCGTGTCGCTGAGTCCCTCAATGCCGGGCCGCAGCCGACAGATGTCTCTGACGATCAGGTCGATCTCGACGCCGGCTTGTGAGGCGCGGTACAATTCGGCAACGATATCGGGGTCCTCCAGCCCATTCACCTTTACCACGATCCGGGCACGGTTACCGGCCCGGGCGTGGGCGGCCTCTCGGCGGATGAAATCGGTGAACCGCTCGCGCATCGTTACCGGCGCGATAAGCAGTTTCCGGAAGCGGTCGTCAAGCGTCGGCCCCGTGAAGAAATTGAACACCTTGGTGAGGTCCTGGCCGACATCGTGGTCGGCAGTGAGGACGCCAAGGTCGACGTAGCCCTTCGCCGTCTCAGAGTGGTAGTTTCCGGTACCGACGTGCGAGTAGAGTCGAACCCCGTCGGACTCCTGGCGGACAACCAGCGCTGTTTTGGTATGTGTCTTCAGGCCAACCGTTCCGTACGCGACGTGGATGCCCTCCTCCTCAAGCCGGCGTACCCACTCGAGATTGTTCTGTTCGTCGAACCGGGCTTTGAGCTCGACCATCACCGCAACCTGTTTGCCGTTGTCGGCGGCGTCGATGAGGCTTTGAATCACCTTTGAATCGCTCGCAGTGCGGTAGATAGCCGCCTTCACCGCGAGGACATCGGGGTCCTCGGCGGCGGCTTCGAGGAACCGCTGTGTCGTCCCCTCGAAGGTGTGGTAGGGGTGGTGAACCAGCAGGTCGTGCTTGCGGATCTCGGCGAAGATGTCATCGCCTTCCTCCCGGGGGGAGCCGCCGGTCGACTGGAGCCGAGGGTGCGGCTGGGGCGTCCAGTCGGGCAGTTTCAGGTCCGGGCGGTCGATATCGGCGAGTTCGAAGAGATCGCGGAACTCGATGGGGCCGCTCCGGTAGAACACCTCCCGGTCGGAGACGTCAAGATGCGTCTTCAGCACCGACAGCGCGGCATCGGGCATGGCCTCGTCGACTTCTAACCGGACGACGGTGGCGAAGCGCCGCTGTTCGATGACCTCCTCGATCACCTCGATGAGGTCCTCGGCGACCTCCTCATCGCGGCGCACCTCGGCGTTGCGGGTCACCTTGAATTTCGAGACATCTATAATATCTAAATCCGGGAGCAGGAGGTCAAGGTTCGCCTCAACGAGATCCTCAAGTAGAATATAGCTGTGCTCCTCACCGGGGACCGCGACGAATCGCGACTGGTTCTGCGGGATTTTGATCCGCGTGAAAGTGACCTCCTCGTCGTCACCTTCCTTCGAGAGCACCGCCAACGACAGCGAGAGGTTTGAGATGAACGGGAACGGATGAGCAGGGTCGAACGCCAGTGGCGTCAGCGTCGGCAGCACGCTCGTCTCGAAGTAGTCGCGCAGCGATGCCTGCTGATCGGCCACAAGGTCGTCGTATTCGTAGACGTGGACCCCAGCGTCGGCAAGCGCGGGGCGGAGCTCCTCGTTCCAACACCGCTCCTGCTGCTCGAAGAGCGGGCGGGCGGCATCGAGCACCTCGCGCCACTGTTCTGCCGGTGTCCGGCCGTCCGGTGTGGGCTCCGTGACGCCGGCATCAATCTGCTGTTTTAGCCCGCCGACCCGCTTCATGAAGAACTCGTCCGTGTTCTTCGTGAAATAGGCGAGAAAGCGCGCGCGCTCAAGCAGCGGGTTGCGGTCGTCGAGCCCCTCCGCGAGCACGCGCTCTTGAAAGGCGAGCTCCGAGAGCTCGCGGTTCAGATACAGCGCTGGGTCCGTGAGCTCGGGGTCAAGGTCGTCGAGAGTGACGTTAGCAGCCATTGTGCAGTGAAACGTCTTTTCGTAGCGTTTCCCCCGGGAAAAGGGTACCGTGCGTGCGGCTTGAGCGCGTCGGCGGGTCAGCAAGGAGTGTCCACGTCCCGGGCATCTGTGCGTAGGTCACACCGACGGAAACGGCGTGGTAGGTCAAACCGATCACCGAGGCGCGTTCGCGGCCACTCCAGCCCCCGGAGAGGACAGGCCACGTTGCAGGGAGGCTCAGCCGATCACGATAGTGTAAGCCACAACACCGAGCCCGAGTCCTCCGACCGCCGTCATTACGAGTCCACCGAGTCGGAGGGTCCGGCGGCGCCATGCCCGTGCCTCCCTGGCGTCCGCGTCCGGCGGCGCCAGGCTCGCCATCCCGACGAACGTCTCCTGGAACGTAACCACTGTGTCGGTCCGGACGACGAACAGCAGGCCAGTACAGAACACGAGCGCCGACGCCGCCGCGAGCAACAGAACTCCGGTGGCGACCATCACCACGACATCAGCCGACGGACAGCATAAGCCCCCGGGTCACCGCATCGCAAGCAGCCACAGGACCACCGCGAGCAGGCCGCCGCCAAGCAGGAACAGGCCGCCAAGGCCAGCGAGCGCGAACACCAGTCCGTCGAGAAGCGGGTCGGCGGGCGCGGCCACAACGACCAGTCCCGCGGCCAGCCAGAACAACACCGCAACGAAGCCCCCGACGAACAGCGCGAACCCGGGATCGAAGTCGTCAGCCACGGGCAGAAGAGACGCCCGCAGCGTATAGGCCGTGCGGACGACCGGCAGGGTCGCCGCCGGGAACAGGAGACGGTGTCGGATTCCTCCCACGAGTAAACTCGTGGGCTTCCTCCTTGCATCTATGTGACACCGAACGGAGTACAGACGCTCTCTGAACATGCTCAACCCGGAGTTCGAAAAATCGCTTTCCGGTGGCGGCGCGTTCCCCGGCCGTCAGTGAACGCCCCCACCACGCGACGGAAGTTGCTCGGACTGATCGGCGGCGCGGCCGCAACCTGACTGGCGGGTTGTCTGAGCGGAGGCAGCGGTGGCGGGGGCACCGCGACCCTGACCAGGACGGACACCAGGATGACCGAGACGGACGACATGAACAACCCGAGACAGGGACGGACACCGACAGGATGGCCGATTCCGTTCCAGTGACGATCCACGTCGAGAACGTTGCCGCGACTAACAGTTGTGAATCCGACACGTCGACCAGCGGAGCGGCGTGGATCATGCCCGGTGCGTAGGTGAGTCACACCGGCGAACACGCGAGTTTCATCGAAGCAAAGGCCGCGTCCGTCGGGCTGGAGGCGCTCGTAGAGACGGGCCCGCCGAGCGGCTTCCCGGACCAGCCCGGACTCGTAGACGAGCTGAACGACGCGGTCAAGCGGACAGGCGTAGTCGCGGCGGGCGCATATACCCACGGAGACACGGTCGCCGACCCGAACGACACCGTGGGGGAGGTGCCCGGCGCGCCGCTGATCGCCCCCGATGGCGCCATCGAGTTCGTAACCAAGCCGCGTCCGGGCGACCGATTCTCCTTCGCGAGCATGTTCGGCCCGTCAAGCGATTTGTTTCTCGCGCCCGGTGCCGAGGGGATCGCACTGTGCCCGACGGGCGGCAGGCCGGTCGAAGGAGACATCACGGAGGTGATCCAGCTGTGAGACGCCGGCACGGAGCCCGACCAGCCACCCGGCGAGGGGCCGATCAGGCGCCAGCACAGGACAGCCCGGACCAAAGCGCCGACGAGGACGGCGTCATCCGACCTATCGGAAAGGTGATGGACAGCTGCGACTACCGCGCTGTTGCGGACATGGCCCGCGTGACGCTGACACCTGGCGGGTCGATGGGCAATGAATCGGGCGGTTGAGACACATCCGGACGAAGTGCTGCGTCCTCGGCCGAACGTGTATATCATCGCGGGTCCTCGTACACGTATGTCGCATTCGGACGACGAACGGGTCGAACAGCTCGAAGCGCGCCTTGATGCGGTCGAGGAGACGCTCGAACGGTACCGGACCCAACACGCGCTGCTGCTTGCCGCGGTCGACGTCAACGCGCTGGACGATCCCGACTGTCCGGCATGTGGCGACGCTACGTTGACGAAGGAGTCTGGCCTCTCGTGGGCGAAGGCGGTGTGCCGGGGCTGTGGAGCGGAATGGCCAATCAAAGGATGAGCGCCAGTCAACTCGGACGCCAGCGGCCGCCAATGCGGTCGCGAGGGTAGTCACGGTACGTCCCGTTGAGGAAGGTGGTGACGCGTCCGCTCTCCTCGCTGAGCGTCACGGCCCACAGCACCTCTTTACGCGTCGAGGTCTCCATCGCTGAGAGGTGCTTTGTTCCCATCCAGTCGGCGTAGGTCAGTTCGTCGGCCTCCCGCGCGTTCCCGGCGGAAGGGCTGCGGACGCGGACCATCTGTTCCTGAATCGTCCCGTCGGCGGCGACGACGATCGCGCCGTCGCAGTCGAAGGCGACCTGTCGGGCGGCATCGATGAACGCGTCCGACCGCTCAGTGACTACCTCGCACTCGTCGACGGGCCACCGGTTCGACCCTAACGGATCAGTGTACTCCCCGAAGTCCACGTCCGCAACGACGAGAAAGTAGAGACTCGGCCCGGTCGCGTACGGCTCGTCCCACCGGGTGAACTCCAGACTCAGCGCCTCCGCCCCGTACCGGAGCAGGTCCATCAGGTGCTGGCTGGTCGCGTACCTCGCCTCCCCCGGTTCGTCCGTCGTCATATCTTCTCCAACCACGCACACGGGTATGAAACACCCGGAAGGAACGGTAGGCGTCGTCCCCGAGCGCCACGCCTTTCGTGGTGGCCCCTGTGGCTCAGGCATGACAGAAACCGTCCTCGTCACCGGCGGCCGCGGCCGCTCTGGCCGCTGGCTCTGTGACCGCCTCGCCGACGACTACCATGTCGTCTGTCTCGATCTCGACCACCCCGGTTGGGAGGTCGCCGAGCGTGACCGGATCACCTTCCGAGCCGCAGACGCGACCAACGCTGGCGAAGTCCTCGAAGTCGTCGATGCGATCGCCCCCGACGCCGTTGTGCACTGGGCCGCGCTCCCCTCGCCGGAGCGCCACGCCGGATCGCGCGTCTTCGAGACAAACACGACCGCGACGTACAACGTCCTTGACGCCGCCGGTCGCGCCGGCGCGCGAGTCGTGTGGGCCTCCTCGGAGAGTGCATATGGGTTCGCTTTCCGCGAGACGGACGCGCTCGCCGATGAGCTGCCGATCACTGAGACGCATCCACGTCGGCCGACAGACCCCTACGGGACCTCGAAGGTCGCCGGCGAGGCGGTCGCGGGGATGGTCGCCCGGCGCGACGGCGTCTCGGTCACGTCGGTTCGTCCGTCGTGGATCCAGTACCCCGGTGAGTACACCTGTCGTGCGATGCTAGCCAACGAAGGACTGGCGGTCGGTGCGGGCAACTTCTGGTCGTACGTCGACGTCCGTGACGTGGCCGATCTCGTCGCCGCTGCACTGGCCGACCCGGTCGCGGACCACGAGGCAGTCCACGCCGCCGCCGCGGATACCTACCTCGACCGACCGACCGCCGAGGTCGTGGAAACGTACTTCGGCCGGCTCCCCGTCGACTGCACGCTTGCGGGCCACGAGTCGACGTTGTCAACCGCGAAGGCCGCCGACCTGTTCGACTGGACGCCGACACACGGTTGGCGGGAGGCCGCTGATGCCGACGTCAAGGCGCCGTCGCTCGTGGCCAAGTGAGGCGACAGAGTCACTCGGGTTCGTTGAGATTCACGGGAC
>CAYZJQ010000119.1:0-1989 GCA_964478805.1 uncultured Halobacteriales archaeon
GAAGTAGTAGTCGAAGTCGAACCGGGTCTTCAGCCGGTCGTCCGCGCGGGTCTCTGCGGTTTCGGTCCCGTAGGTGATCGCCGTCCGGACGTCGGAGATCGGAATCTCGAACTGGCTGTGTGCGAGCCGGAGGTTAGCGGCGTCGTGTGATTTGGTAAGATGATACCATGACCCCGCCATCGCCGGGAACGGCACCTCATCCCGCTCGCCACCGTGTTCCATCTCAGCCCCACCCTCGGGAATTGGGAAGTCAGGACTGTTTCCGGACCAAACTGGCTTGCCATTACGTCGGACGAATACGATTCCATCACCTGGGACAGTCACACACCAGACTTGCCCCTCGTATTCGACGAATTCGTCCGTTTCAGCGCTGTGATTGACGTGGACGCGTGGACCTTCGGTGATTCCGACCACGTATCGGTCGTACTCTTCCCGATAGGATACGACCGAAGCGTATCCGCATTTCAGGGCGATCTCCTGTACGTCATCGGCGAGCTGTTCTGAGCGGGTGAAGTATCGCTTAGAATCACGAGCGCCGGATCGCTCCTCTCCATCGCCTTTGATGAGGGCAGAGAGCAACGTCTTGAGCTGATGCTGTGTTAAACACTTAATATCAGCCGGGATTGCCTTCTCCGCCGACTTCCCAAACTGATCAAGGAAGGTAGCCAGTTGCTTGTTGAACAGTTCGTACCGGAATACGTCCTCTTCTTCACGCTTTTTGACCGCAATTCCGAGCTGGTCGGCGACCCGTTTAAGTGCACGCTCTATATCTGGAATCCACAATGATTCCTTGCTTTGACTGAGTCCCACACGGTAGCTGTTAGGCCGATCATCACGTTGTTTGACAAATCCTTCCGCGATGTACCAGCCGAAGAACGATAGCCAATCGTCCATCGGAAGTTCGATCGATTCATTGTCATCAACAGCTGGGAGAACAAAGGAGTCCCGCGGTTTGCCCTCCCAATTGAACCCGGTATCGTAGACGACCGACTTCCCTTCAACCTCCTCTACAGACCGCTCTCTCAGCCCGCCATATCTCGCTTCACCCGAATTGTTCGAGTTCACCTTCTGCGTGAATACTCGGTGGTTGGGGGTAATACTGAAATCGAGAGACTGGTTTTGTTGATGATATAGTTTACCGTCGAAATCATACTGGTGAATCTTCGTCGGGTGTTCGTACCTCATCGTCCGGTCGTCTGCCTCGCGAGTAGCCACCTCATCGGTCTCGTCAAGTTCTTCGAACTGTTTCCAGCCCTCTTTTGTCAGAATCTCCGTCCGATCATCGTAGCAACCGTACACCCCGGTGGTCGTTGTCTCGATGAAGTGGGTGTCAGAAAGGCCGTGCTCGTGTAGCCCAAAGAGGAGGTTCCGCGTCGCCTGCATGTTGTTGTGTTGGGTGAAGTTCGCCCGCTCGCCGTTGATCTGTGAGTAGGGGGCCGACGGTTGGGCGGCAGTGTGGACGATCGCCGACGGCTCGTGGACGTCGAACAATTCCTCGACGAACGACCGCTCGGTGAGGTCGCCCTCGACGAAGGAGAGATTCGCGAGGCCGTGGACCTCACGGGCTGCGGCGAGCCGCTCGTCGATGCTTGCGACCGGCGTTGCGCTCACCGACCCGACCGACTCGACCCACTCACGGCGGCCGAAGTTGTCCACCGCGAGCACGCGCTCGTCCGTGCGGTCTGCGATCCGCAGCGCCGTCGGCCAGCCGATGTACCCGTCGCCGCCTGTCACCAGGATTGCCATAGTTACTCGAAAAGTGAGTAACCACGCGTAAATACTTTCCTCATCGGTGGCGGTGTCGTTTGACACTGCACACCGGGAAGGTCAGCCTCGGCGCCTGCTTCCGCGATAGAAGGTCCACGGGCGTCCTCCGGGCGTGGCTGAGCAACCCAACCTGATGCGAGTCGTACGTCAAGAGCTCGTCCGAGGGCGGCGTCAGCTACCCACAACTGAAATCGGAGGCTTCCGGCCTTGCATCTCTGTGAA
>CAYZJQ010000119.1:2089-7665 GCA_964478805.1 uncultured Halobacteriales archaeon
GAGAGCCCGAGTCGTTCAGGCGCGGTAACCGCTGCCCACCGCCATCGTGAGGACGTTCACGGCAAGCAGCGCGGCCAGCAGCGTCGGTCGCGAGCCGGTGACGCCGGCCGCAAGCAGAGGGACCTGCGCGAAGGCCATAGCGATCCCGGCCCAGAAGGCGACGCCCTGGGTCGCGGTGACGAGCGTGGTTGCCAGTCGGTTGAGGTTGGTTCGGTCGGCGAGCACGGGGGAGGAGTCTGCGGTGGACATGGGCTCTCTCGCTTCTACGTATAACTGGGACCCACATATACCGGTGAGACCTTGCGCTCGATTTCGGCTCGATTTACGGCCTGCGGACCGCGGTATGGGATTCGGACCGACGTTTTATCGCGCTTTGAGCAACCTTTAGAACTTTTATCGAGCGCTCAGAAACCGTTTCGTGCGATCGGGCATCAGCTCGGGGGGTCGCCTGGGCGCTGGCAGTCAACGGCGACGGTGCCGCCATCCGCACGGGAGCGCACAGGTCGATTACCGCAGCCACGCGATTGTGCGGCGCCCAAGCCGCACGCAGCCGAAACAGAACAGCGCGAGCGCGCCGGCCACGACACTGTTGGAAACGCCGGGAAGGAGCGGGAACGGCGTGTGTCGGCCGGCGATCAACAGGACGACAGCACCGAGCCACGCCACGTAGGCGCCGACCGCGATACGAGTCGCGGTGCCGGACAGTTCGGCCATCGCCTACTCAACGGTGACGGATTTCGCGAGGTTGCGCGGCTTGTCGATTGATCGGCCGAGTTCGTCGGCCACGTGGTAGGCCAGCAGCTGGAGTTGGACGTTTGCGAGCACGGCTGCCGTCCGAGCGTGAGTGTCGGGCACCTCAAGCACGTGGTCGGCGTACCGGGCGACGTCGCTGACGCCGTCGGTGACAGCGATGACGGGCGCGCCGCGCGCCTCCACTTCTTTGACGTTACCGATGGTCTTGCGGGCGGCCTCGTCGTCGCCGGTGACGACCGCGATGACCGGCGTCTCCGGCGTGACCAACGCGAGCGTCCCGTGCTTGAGCTCGCCGGCGGCGAACCCTTCGGCGTGACAGTAGGAGATCTCTTTCAGCTTCAGCGCCCCCTCGAGCGCGACGGGGTAGTTGAGCCCCCGGCCGATGAAAAAGAACCCGTCGCTGTCGACGTATTCGCGTGCCACTGCGGGTGCAGTCGTCGCGTCGAGGATGGCCTGCAGGTCGCCAGGGAGGTCGCGCAGCGCCGCCAGCACCGCGCGGGTGTCGTCAGCGCCGGGGCCCGCCGTCTGGAGCGCTAACAGGTTCAGTGCCGTCAGCTGTGCCGAGAAGGTCTTCGAGGCGGCCACCCCGATCTCCGGTCCCGAGCGGATGAACAACGCGTCGCTGCATTCTCGGGCCATCGTCGAGCCCACGACGTTGGTGACCGCAAGCGTCGCCGCGCCGCGTCGTCGCGCCTCTCGGAGCGCCGAGAGCGTGTCGGCCGTCTCGCCCGACTGCGAGACACCGACCACCAGCGCGTCCTCGATCGGCGGCGTGTCGATGGCGTACTCGTGGGCGTAAAACGCCTGGGCCGGGACGCCGGCGGCCCGAAACAGGGCGGCCCCGTACAGCGCCGCGTGATAGGAGGTGCCGCAGGCGACGAACTGCACCCGTGGCACGTCGAGATCGACATCGAGCGTCACCTCGCCAGCCAACTCGTCGACCCGCCCCTGAAGACACTGTCGGAGCGCGCGCGGCTGTTCGTGAATCTCCTTGAGCATGAAGTGGTCGTACCCCGACTTGCCAGTCTCCTCGGCGTCCCACTCGACGGTGTGAACGGCTTTCTCGCGAGGCGTGCCGTCCAACCCGGTCACCGTATAGCCGGTAGCGTCGAGCCGGGTGAACTCCCCGTCGTCGAGATAGACGACGCGGTCGGTATACCGGCGGAAGGCGGGCACGTCGCTGGCGAGATAGGTAGCGTCCGCGCCGAGCCCGAGCACAAGCGGGGAATCCTGCCGGGCGGCGAAGACGGCGTCGACGCCGGCGACGACGACCGCGACGGCGAAGCTTCCCTCGAGCCGGTTGACGGCACGGCGCACGGCCGCTTCGGGGTCGGCGCCCGTCCCGAGCGCCTCCTCGATGAGGTGGGGCAACACCTCAGTATCGGTATCAGAACGGAACGTGTGGCCGCCAGCCTCGAGGTCGTCGCGCAGCGACTGGTAGTTCTCGATGATTCCGTTGTGGACGACGGCAACCTCGCCAGTACAGTCGGTGTGGGGGTGAGCATTGGCGTCCGTCGGCGGGCCGTGGGTACTCCAGCGGGTGTGGCCAATCCCGACCGCCCCGGCGAGCGAGCGGGCCTCGAGCGCCTCACGCAGCGCGTCGAGTTCGCCTGCCCGCTTCACCACGTCCAGCCCGGTGCCGGCGAGGGCGACTCCTGCCGAGTCGTAGCCGCGATACTCGAGGGTGTCGAGCCCCGACAGCAGGGTCGTGAGGGTATCGTCGTCGCGGCCGACACAGCCGACAATCCCGCACATCAGCGGAGCACCTCCCCGTCGTCGGGGATCCGCCCCCGAGCGTAGGCACCCACGCCGATCCGAGCGTTAACCCCGATGAGGGTGCCGGGTTCACAGGTCGCTCCGCCGCCGAGTTCGGCGCGGTCGGCGAGGACGGCCCCCAGTCGCTCGCCGGCGAACACGCGGTCGCCGACGCGGACGTCCGCGAGCCCGCCCGGCACCGCGGCGTTCGCGCCGATCACGACCGCGCCGCCGGTGACACAGTCCCGCAACGTCGCCCCCGGCCCGACCCGGACGTCGGCATCCAGCACCGACCGGTCGACCGTCGCGTTGGCGCCGACGGTGACGTTCCGGCCGACGGCCACGTCGGGGCCGACGACCGCGCCCGCGGCGATCTCCGTGTCAGGGCCGACGACGACCGGCCCTTGGAGGGTGGCAGCCTCGTGGACGCGGGCCGTCGGGTCCACATACACGTCCGGCGCGCGCTGGGGCTCGGTCGTCCACCCGTCGGCGAGCACGCGACGGCTCACCTCAAGAAGGTCCCACGGGTAGGTGGCGTCGACCCAGACACCGTCGGTCTGTACGGCGGGGACGCCGGTCTCGGAGATGGCCGGTAACAGCGCGTCGGTGAGGATGAGTGCCCCGTCGCGCCGCGGCGTCTCGGCCAGTTGATCGAACCAGTCGCCAGGCAGCGCGTACACGCCCGCGTTGATCAGTCGGTAGTCGTCGCCACGGGGCTTTTCAACGAGGTCGACGACTCGGCCGGCCTCGACGCTGACAGCGCCGTACTCCGACACCTGGTGGTGTTCGCGGACGGCCATTACCGGCTCGCCGCCCTCGAAGCGGTCGAGCACCGCCGCGACCGTCGTCGGGTCGATAACGCGGTCGCCGTTGACTGCAATAAACGGCCCGTCGAGGGCCGCACGCGCCTGCAACAGCGCGTGCCCGCTGCCCAGCTGTTTCGCCTGGGTGACGTAGCTGATCGGCGTCTCCCGATACGTGTGGGTAAAGTGTTCCTGGACGCGGTCGCGTTTGTAGCCGACCACGATCACCAGCTCCTCAACGCCGGCCTCAACGAGCGCGTCGAGGACGTACTCGAGGATCGGGCGGTTTGCCGCTGGTAACATTGGTTTCGGCCGGTTTCGCGTCAGCGGCCGCAGCCGTGTTCCCTCGCCGGCCGCCAACACCACGCCGGTCGTGACGGTCATCGGGTCGCCCCCGCGCTCGCTCGATGCATGTGCGGAGTTACTCGGTGGAGTAGTAAATTGCTTGTGGAGCGACCCCCGCTGGCTCAGTCGTACATCCGGTCGTCGAGGTCGGGAAAGTCGATCGAGCCATCTGCGAGTCGCGCCTGCACGCGGCTCCGGTACAGCAGCATCGCCAGCTGAGGGATAGCGTTCGGCTGAACCGGCATCGGCTCGTCGAACGCTTCCGCGGCCCAGGCATTGTAGTCGGCAGCGACGTCCATCGCGTCCTTGAAGGAGCGGAACATGAGCTCCTTGAACGGGTCTTGCATACCCGCGTTCGGGGCCGGGGGGTCTTGGGCGCGCCGGTCCCGACCGCTATAACGCCACCGCCAGCCCGCCGAGGATCGCGAGCCCACCGAGCCCGAGACACACCGCCCAGAAGGCGACCCGAGCAACGACGCGCAACAGCGCATCAATGGTGAGGTAGCCGACGCCCGCAGCGACAACCAGTGCCACCACGGCGGCCGCCGGCGACAGCGTCGGCACACCGTCCGCGAGTACGAGCAGGCCGGCTCCGAGCGCGGCTGGAATTGACAGCAGAAACGAGAGCCGGAACGACGCTTCGGCGTCATAGCCGCGCACCAGCATCGCAGAGACGGTCGTCCCCGACCGTGAGACACCTGGGAGCACTGCGAGCCCTTGGAGCGCGCCGACGAGCACCGCATCAAGCAGGGTCGGCTCCTCGCGGTCGCCTAACCGTGTGCTTGCGATCCGCTGGAGGACGCCGGTCGCGACGAGCAAGAGCCCGACGACGACAATGAACGCCCCACCCGCGAGCGCGGGGAACACCTCCTCAAGGGTAGCGTAGGCGGCGAGCCCGACCGCCCCGGAGACGAGTGTCGCCACCCCGAGAAAGGTGAGATCGGGAGTCGCCCCCGGGGCTGCAGGGCGCCACGCCGGCAGGTCACGGAGAAGCGCCGTCAACTCGCCGCGGTAGTAGACGGTCGCTGCAAGCGCCGTCCCCACGTGGAGAAACAGCGCGAACTCGGTCGCCGCGGTCGGCGGAAGCCCTTCGACCGCCGTGAGATAGATCGCGATGTTTCCCTCAGACGAGATGGGCAGCCACTCGAAGACACCCTGGAGGATCCCGACGACAACGGCGAGCCACAATCGGTCCACACCCAGTCGGGTCGGCCAACCGGCTTGAACCCGGCGATTCGGGCCGCTATCGCTATATCCTCGCCCGCCGACAGACGGCCATGCAACCCGGACTCCCGACCGCCCTCGCCGGGCTCCCGCCGTGGCTCGCCTTCCTCGTGGTCGTCGGCGGGTCGCTGCTGGTGGCTCGGCTCGTTCAAGTCGGCGGCGACCGGGTCGTCACCCGGGTGACCGACCGGATCGACGGCGACGTTGACGATGCCGTACTCGACACCCTCCATCCCGCGCTGTACGTGACGGTTGCGCTTGCGGGCGCCTACTACGCGTTGGGGCCGCTCGCGCTGTCGGTCGCGGCCATCCCGACGAGCGTGACTGCAAACCTGGCGACGAGCGTTCTCTCCGCGGGTGTGCTCGTGTGGGCGTACACGCTCGTCCGACTCGGGCGACGGGTCTCACAGGCACTCACCGCCGATACCGACCGCGCGGAAGGAAGCGTCGTCCCCATCTTCCAGAACGTCTGGACCGCCCTGTTGATCGGCCTAACCGCGTTCGCGCTGTTGGAGTTGTGGCGCTACGACGTGACGCCGCTGCTCGCCTCGGCCGGGATCATCGGGATCGTCGTCGGCTTCGCCGCCCGCGACACTATTGCAAATCTGTTCGGCTCGATCGCGCTGTTCTTCGACGGGACATACACCGTCGGCGACTGGATCGTCCTCGAGTCAGGGGACCGGGGACGTGTTGAGG
>CAYZJQ010000120.1:0-5587 GCA_964478805.1 uncultured Halobacteriales archaeon
ATGTTTCTCAAAGCCCGGTAAGTCGAGCTGCCAGGCGTCCTCCTCGTAGACGGCGACGTCAAGCTCTTTGAGACGCGCGACCACGTCATCGGTGTCGCCGTTCCGCATGAACTGCGTCTCCTTGACGAACTCGTCGAACTCCGCGGGGAGCCGTGCGAGACACGCCTTCATACCAGAGAGCACCGCATCGACGACCTCCCCGACCCGCTCGTAAGTGGCTTCATTGCCCGCTTCGAGTCCCTGCAGGATGGCCTCGATCTCCGCTTCAGCGGTTTCGATCGCCTCGGGCGTCGCGCCCTCGACGTCACCGTCGAGGAAATCGTTGCCCTTCTGATAGTAGCGCACGAGGTCGTACTCGATGCGGTCGCGCGTCGGTTCGGGGAGGTCGGCTTCGTCGAACTGCTCGTACGCCCACGTAAACGTGGCCATCTGCCGACCGGCGTCGTTCACATAGTAATGGCGCGCGACGTCATTTCCGGCGTACTCAAGCAGGTTCGCGACGGCGTCGCCGATGATGGGATTGCGCGCCCGGCCGACGTGGACTGGTCCTGTCGGGTTCGCGCTGGTGTGTTCGACGACGACCGACTCGCCCGTCGACTCGAGTCGTCCGGCGTCCTCGCGGACGGCCAGCGCGTCGGTGAAGTACGCCTCCGTCGGCGTGAAGTTCACGTACGGGCCCTGGGTGGCTGCGTCGGCGACGTACGTTGCGCCGGTCAGGTCGACGGCGTCGACGAGTTCGGCGGCGACCTGTGGAGGCGGCGCTTCGGCCGCACTGGCGAGGCGGAACGCGACGCTCGAGGCGAGCACGGCGTCCACGTCCTCGGGCGGGCGCTCGATGCCGAGGTCGTCCGTCGGGTAGCCCGACGCCGCGAGCGCGTCGGTCAGTGCCGCGGTGACCTCCTCGCGAAAGGCGATGAACATGCGGTGTGTTCCGTGACCGCTCGTAAAGGGAGTTCCGAAGCGCTGGCCCGGCAACGCGGAGCCGCGGTCACCGTTGGATAGCTGTATAATTTACTGCAATTAACTATAAGACATATTGAATCAAACAAGTCGTGTTTATCACATGCCGACCTACACGCTGCGGGGACGGATCGAGACGGCACTACCGAACAGTCGGGTGGACCCCCTTGTGGGGAGCACAGTCCGGCTCTACCGGGTCGAGCAGTCGGCCACGCGGGCCGTCGCTGCTCGTCCGAAGGAGACGTTCGCGGTCCTCGACGCGGCGGCGGTCGACCGCCGGGCGAAGGCGCTGCTCGGGGAAGGAACGACGGACGAGACCGGCCGGTTCACCGTTGTCATCGAAGACGACGACTACGACGGTGAGGCGGTCGAACTCTACGTCCGCGTTGGGGGCGCCGGCGACCGGACGGCCGACGAGCCGGTGCAAGCGGGCATCACAGTCGTTGGCCCGCGCTGGCGGAAAGGTGAGGAAGGGCCCGTCGCCGTCGTTGAACACACACTTTCCCGGCCGGACTGGTGTGCGATCCTTGAGGCGTTGGACCTGTGGCTCGTCGCCGGTCGCGTGACGCTGAGCGGCAGCGGCGACCCTGCTGGTGGCGCGACGGTGACGGCGAAAGACCGTGACCTCTTGGAGGACGACGAACTCGGCGCGGACACCACCGACGGTGACGGGTTGTTCGCGATCTATTACCAGACGGCGGCGTTCGAGGCAACCCCCTCCTGGTGGAGTCCCCCGATCGAACTCGTTCCGGGGCCGGACCTCTACTTCGGTATCGAGTGGGAGGGAGAGACCCAGACCGAAGCGCCGAGCCGGGGCCGCGAGCCGGACCGCGAGAACGCGGGGCGGTGTGAATCCGTGAAACTCCAGATCGACGCCGAACGGATCCCCCCGCCGCCGGTACCGACCTACTGGCAGCGGCTCGGCTCGGTGTTCGACGTGCCGCAGACTACTGGTTCACTCACGGGGTCGGCGTTCGACGCTGACGGCTATGCTGGTGGCCTCAGGTATGTACTCACCGACACGGTTACGCTCGAAGGGAGCGCTCCGCTCTACTATGAATACGCGGCTCGACAGTTCGTCGAGTACCGGGTCCTCGTCAGCGAGTCGCCAACGCCGAACGACGGCCCGGCGCCGTCGGATTCGACGTTCGCTCCTATCGGCGTCGGAACCGACCGGTTCGGCAAGGCGTTCGTCGATCGGAAGATCGGTCACATCCGTGCGTACGACCCGGCCCTCTCACACCTCGTCTCGATCGCCGTCGAGATCGAGAAGAAACACGTCGACACCGATGGCTGGATCTCCGTTCGCGACGCGGCCAACGACGCCATCGAAGACCACTTCGGTGCCGGCACGGACCTCAAGTCGCTCCACGCCGCCAGACACTATTTCGGCTGGAACGATGGAGACCCGCTCGCAGCTGTCGACACCAGCCAGTTCACGACGACGGCGTCGGTCACCGACGCGGCAGCTGCCGCCGGAGCTGACGTCCCCGCGGCCGGTGACGGTGTCGACTCCTCGCTGCGGGCACCGACTGAGGAGGCTATCGCTCTGCGGTTCGAGGCACGGGTCGTCGATGCGAGCGGGGCGGTCGTCACCCCAACCGGGCCCGCCGAGTCGCTTCAGGGAGAACTCACGCTCAACCGCGTCGTCATCAACAACACCGCGGCGTTCGGCGCGTTCGAAAACAACGGACACGGGGACGGGACCGACGATTGTGCGCCGCTGTCCGGTGATATTAGCTTTGCGTACACCGTTTACCACCCGCACCTGCGGAGCGTGACGATCACGCTTGAGCGCAACGACGGTATCAGCGCGACCCTCTCCGACGGCGACATTTCCTTCAGGAATGACCCGAACGCCGCCGCCCTCTACACCAACGATGTACTCTCTGTCGCAGCGAACAGTTCTGCGTTGACGAAAGCGTGTGCATACCGGGCGGTGTGTAAGTATCAGCGCCGGCTGCACACCGGTTATGGGGCCGTCGATTCGGGGTTGCGGACTGTCGAGCGGCCGAGCCTTTTCTATTGGGAGCCATCGCCCTGAGCAGTGCATGGACCGCGGGCTTTAGGCGGCTGGCTACTGTCCCAGTGGTATGAGCGACTCGGGCCCCAAACAGGTGGACGACCCAGACTATCACCACCGCAGCCACACCGCCGCCCAGACCTGCGGGTGGACGGCCAACGCGCTCCGCGGTGAGGGCCGCTGTTATAAGAACACCTTCTACGGTATCCAGAGCCACCGCTGTATCCAGATGACGCCCGTCGTGAAGTGTAACGAGCGGTGCGTGTTCTGTTGGCGCGACCATGCCGGCCACTCGTACGAACTCGACGGCGTCGAGTGGGACGACCCTGGGGCCGTCGTCGACGCCTCGATCGAACTTCAACGCGAGCTGCTGTCGGGGTTCGGCGGCAACGACAAAGTGCCACGCGAAGCGTTCGAGGAGGCGATGGCCCCGCGGCATGTCGCTATCTCGCTGGACGGCGAGCCGACGTTGTATCCGTACCTGCCGGAACTGCTGGAGGCGTTCCACGACCGCGGAATCACGACGTTTCTCGTTTCGAACGGCACTCGACCCGGGGTGCTGGCCGACTGTGACCCGACCCAGCTGTACGTCTCCGTCGACGCCGCGGATCGCTACACCTTCGACCGGACGGTGAACGCCATCGAGGACGACGCTTGGCCGAAGCTCCTCGACACGCTCGACGTGCTGGCCGACAAGGAGGAGACACGGACGGTCATCCGCACCACGCTCGTCGAGGGTCTCAACGACCACACGCCCGCGTGGTACGCGACGATGTGTCGACGTGCCGATATCGACTTCCTCGAGATGAAGGCATACATGCACGTCGGCCACTCGCGGGGCCGGCTCGACTACGGGGACTCACCGAGCCACGAGAGGGTCCGAAAGTTCACCGAGGCCGTCGCTGCCGACCTCCCCGACCACGACACGCTCCGGGAGGTTCCGGAATCACGGGTGACGCTGCTCGCGCGCGATGCCGACACGATGGTGCCGGAGCTGAAGGGCGGCAGCGAGTTCTGGCAGACGGATCCGTACGCCTGAGCCGGGGGGAAACTTATCCCCCAGAGTCGCCAACACGACCCTGTGAGCACCCGTACGACCGCGCTCGATGCCCTGGTCTTCGGCGTCGACATCCAGAGTGGCGACGTCCGTGGCGATGCGCCCTCCTACGCCGTGGTCGCGTTCGACGGTGAGAACGTGGACCGCGACGTGGTCTCCTACCGGAAGCTTCGCCGGCTCATCGACCGCGAGGAGCCCGACGTGGTCGCGACAGACAACGCCTACGAGCTCGCCGAGGACAAGGACGCGCTGGTCGCGCTGTTGCGCGACCTGCCCGCGGGGACGGCGCTCGTGCAGGTCACCGGTGCCGAACAACCCGAGCCGCTCTCCCGGGTGGCCAAGCGCCACGGCGTCCCCTACGGCAAACAGCCGATGAAAGAGGCCGAGGCAGCGGCACGGCTGGCCGCGGCCAACGTCGGCCAGGAGGTGGCCGCGTTCACCGACACTACCCAGGTGAAGGTGTCTCGCGGCCGCTCGACCGGCAAGGGCGGCTGGAGCCAGGACCGGTACACCCGTCGCATCCACGGCAACGTGCGCAAGCGTGCCCGCGAGGTCGAAGCCCAGCTCGATGAGGCTGGCCTCGCGTACGAACAGGAAGTGACCGAAAAGTACGGTGGCTACTCGCAGGCCCTCTTCACCGTCGAGGCGCGCCCCGACGACATCCCCGTCTCGGCGTCGCGCAGCGGCGACGTGCGCGTCGAGATCGAGCGCGAGCGGACCGACGGCATCGAGTTCTCGCCGCTCGTCCAGCGGCGCGACTTCGTCATCGTCGGAATCGACCCCGGAACGACGACGGCGGTCGCCCTGGTCGACCTCGACGGGACGCCACTCGAGGTGTACTCGACACGGACGGCGGATACCAGCGAGATCATCGAGTGGATTATCGACCACGGGCGACCGCTCCTGGTCGCGGCCGACGTCGAGCCGATGCCCGAAACGGTCGAGCGGTTCCGGCGCTCGTTCGACGCCGCCGGCTGGGCGCCCAATAGCGACCTCCCGGTCGATGGGAAGAAACACCGGACACGGGAGGCCAGCTACGACAACGACCACGAACGGGACGCCCTGGCGGCGGCGCTGTATGCCTTCGACGCTCATGAAGACCAGTTCGAGCGCATCGCCCGGAAGCTGCCACCGCAGTTCGACCGTGGCGAAGTGACCGCGAAGGTGCTTGCAGAGGAAGAATCCGTCGAGACGGTGCTCGACCGGATGATCGTCGACGACGACGACGACGACGACGAGGTGGAACACCGTGCCCGTGAGCTCACCGCCGAGGAGCGCGAAATCAAGCGGCTTCGTGAGCGCGTCGACCGTCTCGAGTCCCACGTCGCGGACCTCAAAGACACCGTCGCCGAGAAAGACGCCGAGATCGAAGAGTACGAAGCGGAGCTGTCGGCCGCGCGCCGCGAGGAGCGTCGAGAAGCCCGCGAGCGCCGCGAGGTGACGCGGCTCCGCCGGGAAAACGAGCGCCTTGAGGACGAACTCGCCGACCAGGAGGCGCGCACCGAGGCCGTTGAGGCGAAGCTCGCGGAGCTGAAGCGGCTCTGGAA
>CAYZJQ010000120.1:5597-7597 GCA_964478805.1 uncultured Halobacteriales archaeon
GTGGAAGCTCGACCACTCGAACTTCGCCGACGTGGGCGGCGAGGCGCGCGATCTCGTCGCCGTCAAGCCGGTCGAGCAGTTCACCACGGCGGCGATCGAGGCGGCCGACGAGGCGTACGGGCTCGCCGCGGGCGACGTCGTCTACCTCCGCGACGCCTCCGGGGCCGGAGAGTCGACCGCCGAGCGGCTCGCGGCCGTCGAGCCGCGGGTCGTGATCAAGGATGGCACGCTCTCGGACCAGGCCCGCGAGGTGCTGTTCGAGGCCGAGGTGCCGTTCGGCCCGGCCGACGAGGTGACCGTTCAGGAAATCGACGAGCTCGCGGTCGCGAAGGAGTCGGACGTGGCGGCGGTCGTCGACGACTGGGAGGACCGGGCGGCTAACCGCGAGCAGGCGGAGACGGCGTCGATGGTCGACGAGCTGATCAGCGAACACCGCGCCGAACGGCGGAAGGAGCAGCGCAGTGGTTGAGCTCGCGACACTCGGCGTCGTCTATCTGTTCGCGCTCGGCTGTGGGGTTGCAGTCATCGCGGCCACCTACATCGATTCGCGCGATGACGACCCGGAGCGCCGCCGTCGTCGGCTTGGGTTCGCCGTCGCGTGTGCGGTGGTCGGTCTGTTCCCGCTTCCGCTTCTCCTCGGCCGTTAGCCGCGTTTAACCGCTGAACTACTCTCGGTCGACGAGCCACGGGCGGCAGCTAACCCGGTAGTTCACACGAGCCCCTTCAGTCCGAACTTCTCCAGTGCAGAGTCGACCAACCCGCCCGCGATGAGGCCGAGGCCGACGACGACAGTCGCGAGACCAGCGGCTGCGCGGCGGTCCGACGAGGCGACGATCAGCAGGCCCACCAGCAGGGTCGCGACGCCCACCTCGCCGCGGTCACCCAGCCACTCGCGGAGCTCCATCATATCCTCAGTGTCCATATCGGCGGGTCTCCCGACCGGCTGATAAACAGTGTGGGTTCGTCTGGTCCGATCAGTCAGCGGTCGGCGCGTCCACTGGCGCAACGGCGATGGTAAACTCGACGCCCTCGACCTCGTGGGTCTCCCGGCGACCGTCGCGGACCTCGCCGAACTCGGCGCGAGTTTCCTCGGCGATCAGTGACTCGTACTCGGCTACGAGATCGGCCACCCGGTCGTTTGCTACGTCGACCTCAAGGACGATACGAGCGTCCATCTCGAGGTCGAGGGCCTTCCGGACCTCTTGAACCCGGCGAATCACCTCGCGGGCGTACCCTTCGGCCTCGATATCATCGGTCAGTTCAGTGTCGACGTAGACGACGCCGCCTGATTCTCCTTGGACTCGGAACTCCGTCCCCTCGACGCCCGCAGGCGTCTCGGTGACGAACTCCACCATCTCGTCGGTGAGCTCGACCTCACGACCGAGTTCGTCTGCCACGGCGTCCTCAAGCGCGTCGAGGTCTTTCGACTCGACCGTGACGGCGTTGAGCGCGTTCATCACCGTGCCGGCCTCGCCGCCAAAGGTCGGCCCAAGGACGGACATATCGGCGCGGGCGCCATAGGCGAGTTCGCCCCAGTCGTCACCGGGATCGACGACTTGGACCGTGCGGGCGTTAAGTCGGTCACGAAGGAGGGCACGCTGGCGGTCGACCGCCTCCGAAACGGCCGCATCGTTGGCAGCGACGACGACCCGGGTTACGGGCCAGCGGAGCTTCCGACCGGCCTGCTGGCGAGCGTTCGCGCCGGCCTCCTCGACTGCACGGACCGTCGCAACGTCCGCTTCGAGTTCCTGATCGTTCCACTGCTCGTCACGCGTCGGGTAGTCGGCCATGTGGACCGTCGGATGGCCCACTGCCCCGGTGAGCGTCCCGTAAATCTCCTCGGCGACGAAGGGGGCAAACGGCGCAAGCAGTTTCGTGGTCTCGACGAGCGTGTGGTGGAAGGCGGCGTAGGCAGCCGTCTTCGACGCTGAATCGGCCTCCTCCCACATCCGCTCGCGGACGACCTGAACGTAGAAGCGGGAGACGTCCTCGACGACGAA
>CAYZJQ010000121.1:0-7597 GCA_964478805.1 uncultured Halobacteriales archaeon
ATCCGCTTCCTCGAAGATCCGGAGCACAGCGAGGGGACGCGCACGATGGCGCAGGCCGCGATCCGGTGGCTGCTCGCGCACGACGAGGTCGCCTCCGTCACGCCCACGTTCCGCGACGGCGACGACATCGCCGAGTGGAGCGCGGCGGGCGTGCCGCTGATCTCCGACGCCGAGTACGAGCGCCTCGACGAGCTGTACGCCCGCAACTTCGACGTCGACCGCGACGACGGGATGGACGTCCTCCGCACCTCCGTCGACGGCGAGGACATCGAGGCGGCCGGCCTCGACAAGCGCGCCGCCTCGTACTGAGCGGCCCGTCCGCCGATCGATCGTCCCCGCCCGCCGATCGGCCGGCTCCGACCGACCCGCTCTTTTCGCCTCGAAACCCCCCGACTGCGAGCAGTTCCGACGACGCTAAATTACGTTCACCCCGCTCCGGATTTTCCCGCCGATCCCCGACGTGACGCGGCGGCTCGGGGCGCGAAACGGCCGCGCCGCTGGCGAACGCGGAAACGGTGGCTCGGTCGAAACCCGTCATCACAAGGGGCTCAGTGGGGGTAACCGACTCGTCATCGCCACCACAGAGTAATCTACTCGCTCGCGGGTATAAACGGATCGCGACGGCCCCCGACGATCGGCGGCCGTGGCCGCGGCGACCGCTCGACCGGCCGCCCGGGCCTGCGGCCCGTGAGGAGAGAGCGACCGAAGCGAGCGAGTAGGCCGGAGCGGAAACCGACATGGTACTGAGCAACTGTTAATTTACTCGCCCCCGCTACAGACGAGGACCGACCGTTCGGTGTCGAGGATGACGCTCTGCGTGACGCTGCCGAACAGGACCTTCCCGGTGGGGGTGCGCTTCCGCCCGGCGACGACGATCTGGTCGGCGTCGTACTCGTCGGCGACGTTGAGGATCGCTCGGGCCGCGTCGCCGCCGTACCCCTCGGGCGTCACTTCGATCCCGGCGTCTTCGAGTCGCGACCGAGCGACCCGAACTGACTTCACCTGCTCGACGGTGCCGCCCTCCCTGTTCTCGCTGAACGAGTGGACGAGAACCGCCGTCACGTCGTCCGTCTCTAGCGGCATCGACGTGATCGTCTCGGCCTGCGCTCTGGCCCGGTCCTCGTCCGTGTCGATACCCACGACAAAAGTGAACATACGACAGTCGTCGCGGCACTCGCATTTGTTTGTTTCGGCGGACTCGGCCGCTCCGGTCGCCGCTCGTGAGCGCGACGGCGACCGGGGGAACCGCCCGTAGGCGACTGAATCTATCCCTAACGATTATGTAGTACGTTCCTCTGGTAGTAGGTAGATACTCATGACAGATAATAACACAGCGGATCCGACGAGGCTGTATCGCCGGCGCAACCTCCTGAAGAGCGGTGCCGCCGGGGCGGCGACGCTGGCGCTCGCCGGATGTATCGGCGGCGGGGACGGCGGGGACGGCGGAGGCGGCAGCGGCGGCGGAGGGAGCGGGGGCATGCCCGATTCCGTTACGGTGCCCGGGATATACGACGAGAGCGGCGCGACCTCCGACGTGGGCCGGCCGACGGCCATCGGCTCTCGCGACACCATCGCGTACATCAACGAGAACGACCTGTTCGACGTGAGCATTGACCATCCGAACAACGACTACGCCTACGAGGTGCCGCAGGCCCAGCAGTACTACCAGCAGTACACCTCGGAGTCGTCGCCGCCGCTGATCATCGGCTGGGGGACCGCAGACACCGAGGCGCTGGCGGGCACCGTCGCGGACGACGAGGTAGTGTACGTCTCCGCGTCCTACTCCGCGAACCTCCTCACCGAGGAGTTCCCGTACAACTTCTTCGGCAACCTCGATTACACCAGTCAGGCCCGGGCGCACCTGAAGTGGATCGCGGACAACGACCCGGAGGCGACGGTCGGGTTCATCTTCTCGAACACGGCGTTCGGCCGGTCGCCCGTCGAGGGCGGCAAGCAGTACGCCGAGGAGCTCGGGCTCGACGTGGCCGCGGACATCAACCTCCCGCTGACCGCCAACTCCGCGACTACACAGCTCAGACAGGCCCGCAACCAGGAGATCGACTACCTCATCCACCAGAACACGTCCGCGCCGATGCGGGTGCTGCTGGAGGACAAACAGGACATCTATCCCGACCTGACGGTGTGCGGTCTGACCTACACCGTCGACGAGCGCGTGGTCCAGCAGTCGCCCGACATCTTCGAGGGCGTGCGATACGTCAACGCGTTCCGCACGTTCCAGGGCGCGCTCGACAGCGGCGGCCGAGGCGCGGAGATCATCGAGGCGAACTTCGAGCGCGAGGGGCGTAGCATGGACGACCCGGAGGTCGCCCAGCTCAACTACGTGCGCGGCGTGATCCACGCGCTGCTCGCGCTGAAGGGCCTGCAGAACGCGGCCGAGGCCGGGAACGATGTCGCGAGCGGGCCGAACGTCAGGCAGGGCATGTTCGGTATTGAGGACGACGATATGTTCGGTCTCGCCGAGCCGTTCACCTACGCGGAGGACGACCGTCGACCGACGATGAACGGGCGGCTGTTCGAGGTCTCCGACGGCAGCCTGAGCTTCGACACCACCGTCGAACTGCCCCGCCGCGACTCTTGGATCGGACTGTGATGGCGACCGACGAGCAAACGACCGCGGACGCGGCGGACGCGGCGGACGACGGCGCCCTGCCGGTCGTCGAACTCGACAACGTCGAGATCGTTTACGACCGGCACTTCCTCGCCGTTCAGGGCGTCTCGATGTCGGCCGACGAGGGCGATATCGTCGCCCTGCTCGGCCCGAACGGCGCCGGCAAGTCGACGATCCTGAAGATGATCAGCGGCATCGGGCGGAGCGAGCGCGGCGAGGTCACGCGCGGCCGCGTGTTCCTGCGCGGCGAGGACGTGACCAACTACGGCGCCAACGAGATGGTCGGACGGGGCATCACGCACATCCTCGAAGGCAGGCGGGTGTTCGAGGACCTCACCGTCGAGGAGAACCTCCGGTGCGGGCTCTACCGCGAGGGCCGCCGGTTCCGGTTCGACGAGGACGACTACCAGATCGCCTTCGAGTACTTCCCGCAGTTGGAGGACATCTTAGACCTCAAGGCGGGCTACGCCAGCGGTGGGCAACAGCAGATGCTCGTCATCGCGCGAGCGCTTATCCACCGGCCGAACCTGCTCCTGTTGGACGAGCCGTCGCTCGGTCTCGCGCCGAAGCTGGTCAGAGACATCTTCGAGACGCTCGTGGAGATCAACAGAAAGGAGAACATCACGATGCTCATCGCGGACCAGAACGCCAAGCGCACCCTAGAGATCGCCGACTACGGCTACGTCATGGAGAACGGGCAGATAGAGCTTCACGACCCGGCCGACGAACTCGTCCAGCGCGAGGAGATCAAGGAGTTCTACCTCGGCACGTCCAGCGAGGACTCCCGCTACACCGACATCAGGCACTACAAGATCCGCAAGAGGTGGACCTGATGAGCGCAGATCAGGAGGCCGAGACGCGGGCGTCGACGCTCAGAGGCGGGACTCACGTTCCTCCCGGGGAGGCCGCGATCGGCTGCCGGCACGTGACCAAGACGTTCGGCTCGATCACCGCCGTCGACGACGTGGACCTCGGCGTCGCCGACGGCGAGTGGGTGTCCATCGTCGGCCCGAACGGAGCCGGGAAGACCACGCTGTTGAACATCCTCAACGGCTTCTACACGCCCGACGCCGGGAGCGAGGTGTTCCTGAACGGCGAGGAGGTCAGCGGCAGACCGGAACACTACCGCGCGCGCAACGGCATCGGGCGGACGTTCCAGGGCTTGGAGCTGTTCGAGAGCGAGGACGTCTTAGAGAACGTGATGACGACTCGGGCCGTCGCCGAGCGCCCAAACGTGCTCTCGGCGATGCTGTACTACGGCGGCGGCCGGAAGACGGAGGCTGAGAACATGCGGTTCGTCGAGGAGATACTCGACTACCTCGAACTCTGGGAACACCGCCACACGACGGTGTCGACGCTGCCGCTGGGCGTCCAACGGCGCGTCGACCTCGCCAGGTCGCTCGCGCTCGAACCGGACGTGCTCCTGCTCGACGAGGCGATGAGTGGGCTCACCTTCGACGAGAAGTACGACATGATCCGCTTCCTGACCGATCTTCACGAGGAGGAGGAAATGACGCTCGTGATGATTGAGCACGACCTCGAAGTCGTCACCGCGGTCTCCGAGCGGATGATCGTCATGCAGAAGGGCGGCGTCATCGCCCGCGGGCCGCCCGAGGAGGTGACGAACGACCCCGAAGTCGCCCGTGTCTACACGGGTGTTGAGTAGATGGCGGCCGAAAACGCCGAAAGCGAGGGCGCCGCGTCGGCCGACGCCGCCGAGACGGAGGGCGCCGCGTCGGGCGACTCGGGGCTGTCCGTCGAACGCGTCCTGACCGCGCCGGAAGGCGAGTCGATCCCCATCGTCTCCGACCGGGCGCTCCCCGAGATCCTCATCGATCACGCCGCCGAGCACCCGGACGACATCGCCCTGCGCTGGAAGCAGTACGGGGTCTGGCAGGAGTTCACCTGGGAGGAGTACTACGACCGCGTGGAGCGGTTCGCGCTCGGCTTAGAGGAGTACGGGTTCGGCGACGAGGACGTGCTGTTCACCATCGGCTACAACCGCCCGCACCAGCTGTGGGCGTGGATCGCCGCGCAGTCCCTCGGCGGGATGGCGGCCCCGAACTACGAGGACATGCTGCCCGAGGACATCGAGAAGCAGCTCCAGTTGATGGAGCCGGAGATCGTGTACGCGGAAGACCAAGAGATGGTGGACAAGCTCCTCCTCGTCTCGGACGAGGTGCCGTCGCTGTCGACCATCATCTACCGGGACGACAAGGGGATGTTCCGGTACGAGAACGGCGAGAAGACCGAGCCGGGCGACCCGGAGATCGTCGCCTACGAGGACGTCGAGGAGCGCGGCCGTGAGCGCCGCGAGTCCGGGGCGGTGAGCGACGACTACCTCGCGTCCGAGATCCAGGCCGTGCCCGCGGAGGCGACCGCGATGCTCGCGCCCACCTCGGGGACGACGGGAATGCCGAAACGCGTCCGGCTCTCGCATTTCAACCTCGTGAACCTCGCCAACGCCGCCATCGACATCGACCCACTGCCGAAGGAGTCGGACTACTTCTCCTACCTCCCGATGGCGTGGGTCGGCGAGCAGATGATCCTGCTCGCGGCCGCGTTCGTCGCCGGCTGGACCGCCAACTTCCCGGAACAGCCCGAGACCGAGGAGGAGGACCTCCGCGAGATCGGCCCGGAGATCATCTTCTCGTCGCCGAAACGGTACGAGGCGTGGGTCGCGGACATCAAGGCGAAAATCGAGAACACCACGCGACTCAAACGCTGGGTGTACGACAAGGCGATGAGCGTCGGGGAGAAGTACGCCGAGTACGCCATCGGTGACAGGAACGACGAGGAGCCGCCGGCGTGGCTGCGCGGCGCCCACTGGCTGTCGTACTGGGTTGCGTACCGGCCGATACTCGACAAGATCGGGCTGAAGCGCGCAAAGAACGTCTACACCGGCGGCGGCCCGCTCGGGGAGGACCACTTCGAGTACTACCACGCGATGGGCGTCCCGCTCAAGCAGATCTGGGGACAGTCAGAGGTCTGCGGCTTCGTGACGATGCACCGCGACGACGACGTTCAGGTCGAGACGGTCGGCGAGGTGTTCCCGAACGTCGAGGTGGGCATCACGCCCGGCGGGGAACTACTCGTTCGCGGCCCGGTCGTCACCTCCGGCTACTACGGGATGCCGGAGAAGACCGAGTCGGCGTTCGAGGACGGCTGGCTCCACACCGACGACTTCGGCGCGCTCACCGACGACGACCACGTCCGGATCTTCGACCGGATGGACGACGTGTTGGAGATGAGCGACGGCACCGCCGTCGCGCCGATCAGCGTCGAGACGAAGCTGAAGTTCAACCCCTACGTGAAGGAGGCGATGGTCGTCGGCGACGACCGCGCGGAGCTCACCGCGGTGCTGAACATCCGGTACGACAACGTCGCGGAGTGGGCAGACCAGCGGGACATCCAGTACGCGGGCTACAGCGACCTGACGCGGAAGGAACCGGTCTTAGAGCTGCTTCGCGGGGTCGTCGCCGAGACCAACGAGGACCTCGATAACCCGATCCAGCGGTTCGTGCTCCTGTTCAAGGAGTTCGACGCCGACGACGGGGAGCTCACCCGCACCGGGAAGCTCCGCCGCGAGGTCGTCGTCGATCGGTACGCCGACCTCGTGACCGCCCTGTACGACGGCAGCAGCGAGATAGCGATGGACCTCACGATCACGTACCAAGACGGCAGAGAGTCCGAGGAACGCGGCGTCATGCGCATCGTCGACGTGGACCAACCGGTCCTCGAGGACGAACGCGAACTGGAGGTGAGCTAGATGGTCGACTGGATCACGTTCATCGACATCTCGCTGAACGGGCTCGGACTGGGCGCGCTGTACGCGCTCGTGGCGATGGGCTTCTCGCTCATCTACAAGGTGACCGGCGTCCTGAACTTCGCGCAGGGCCAGATCGCGATGGTCGGCGCGTACGGGGTCGTGATCTTCGGCACGGCCACCGTGCTCCCGGCGGCGATCCCCGTGTGGGCCGCGGTGCTCGTGACGGTCCTGCTCGGCCTCGTGCTCGGGCTGGCGCTCGAACGCGTCGTGTTCCGCCAGTTCATCGGCGAGCCGGTGCTGTCGGTCATCATCGTGACGCTGGCGCTCGGCAGCATCCTCGAGGGCGTCATCTTCTTCCTGTACGGACAGAACGCGCAGGCGTACCCGTCGGCACTGACGTTCGGCGGCCAGCTCAGCCTCCCGCTGGGCACGTCGATACAGGCGGCGTACGCCATCGCCGTCGCCATCGCGCTGGTCGTCGTCGCCGTGCTGATGCTGTTTTTCCGTCAGACCGTCACCGGGTCGATCCTCCGGGCGTCGGCCAGCGACGAGCAGGCGGCGATGGTGCTCGGGGTCTCGATCGAGCGCACCATCGCGCTCGCGTGGACGCTCTCGATCGCCATCACCGCCATCGGCGGCATCCTGCTCGCGACCTCCAGCGGCGGGGCGGCGGTCTCCATCGAGAACACGGGGATCATCATCTTCGCCGCCGTCGTGTTGGGCGGCCTCGATAGCATCCCCGGGGCGTTCATCGGCTCGATCGTCGTGGGCGTCCTCCAGGAACTAGGCTCGTACTACCTCGTGGGCGGCACCGCAGTGTACGTCCCGTTCACGAACATCCAGGCCAACTTCGGCGCTGGGTTCGGCCAGATTCTGCCGCTCGTGCTCCTGCTCGTCGTCATTCTGGTGAAGCCGTACGGCCTGTTCGGCACCGAGCGGATAGAGAGGCTCTGATCATGAACGGACACAGTTCGCGCGCCACGCGGCGCTCAGGCGGCGTACCGACGACTCGAACGACCGCGGCCGACGGGGGGTGGTCGCATGCCCTGCGGTGAGTACTTCACCGACTACGAGTCGCGAATGGGGCTCGTCCGGTGGCGGACACAGAAGATAGCCCTCGCTTTGGGGCTGCCGATCCCCTTCATCGCGCCGTTCCTCCTCGGCGGTGGGACCGTGACGCTGCTGACGCAGGCGTACAT
>CAYZJQ010000122.1:0-7572 GCA_964478805.1 uncultured Halobacteriales archaeon
CGCAGACGCCGCGCTGATGATGCAGCTCGGCTGTGACGGCATTTTCGTGGGCTCCGGCATCTTCGGCGCCGAGAACCCGCAGGCGATGGGCGAGGCCATCGTCGCGGCCGTCAACAACTACGACGACCCCGACGAACTGAAGGAGATCGCGAAGTCTCCTGGGAAGGGGATGAAAGGCCAGGCCAACGAGACGATGCCCGAAGAAGAGAAGCTCCAAGGCCGCGGCGTGTAACCACCTGGAGTGCCGTCTCGCGTCGTGGCTCCCGGCTGAAGCACACAACCCAGACGTGCGTGGCCAGCCGCCGTGAGTCTTCAGTGGCTGCTGGCAGTGTCACACCCGTTCCCGCCTGCGGCTGACTGCGCGATTAGGATTTTCAGCCAGCCCACAGAACCGCCGAGCGACCGTCGGTGGTCCCCCTGCGGATCAATCGGCGCTCGACTCGGAGTGGCGGTCAGCCCGACTCGGCGGCGGGACGCCCTCGCTTGTCGCGTCGGGGGCCTGAGGAACCACACACCGGTCGGGCTCGCGGTTGACATGCGCGTAGTTTGCAGGGTCGTTTGCAAGCGGGTGGGCGGGGTTCTCGCGTGAATCCATCCGGGCGGCGCGCAGTTCGGCGAAGCCGCTGATTCGCGCGCGAATGCCCCGCCAGTGGTGGTTCGTTGCTGGGGGTACCCGGCATGGATGCGGCGGCCGCGACTCGGGATTGGCGAGTGCGAGCGCCGCGCGGTTGACGTTCGCCGCGAGGTCGTCGTGGTCGAGGATGACGCCCACTCGCGCGGACCGGGGCGCCCGCGTCGCCAACACGTCGAGCCCTAAGTGGAGCGCTCGGTACTCGGCCACGTTATTATCGGGCGAGGCGTCGGGCACGGAGAGCCGTGCCACGGGTTCACCGTCGCGCGTCTCGATGACGACACCCAATCCCCCAACGCCGGAGTCGCGAAAGGAGCCATCCGTGGCGACGTAGAAGTCGCGGTGATGGGTGCGTGGCGGATGCGCGATGTGAGGGGTGGGGCTGTCGTCGAACAGGTCCCGCAGCGCCGGCCGGCCGTATGCGGCCATATTCGTTGTCGACTCCCGACCCATATAAATATCTGCCTTGTTTGGGAACGTATAGCACGGAACCGATGGGCGCCGAAATCTTCTCGCCGCCGGCCGGCAGACTCGACAGCGTGCGCTACCGTAACCTCGTGTTATTCTGTGCGCTATCGGTCGTCTGGGGGGCGTCGTTCGTTGCGATCAAGGCCGGGCTGGGGACGCCGACCGACCCAGCCGGCTTCTTCAAGACACCCGTACTGTTCGCGGCACTCCGCTATGACATCGCCGGCGTCCTGATGCTCGCGTACGCCGCGTACGCAACCGACCACATCTTCCCGCGTGGCTGGACGCAGTGGGCGAGCGTGCTGGTCGCCGGCGCGCTGATGATCGCGGCGTACCACGCGTTCCTGTTCGTCGGGGAGACCGACCCGGCAGTCTCAAGCGCGGCCGCGGCCATCGTGGTTTCGCTGTCGCCGATCCTGACAGCGGGCTTTTCGAGGGTGTGGCTGCCAAGTGAGCGGCTAACCCCCGTCGGGGGGATCGGACTCTTAGTGGGGCTGTCGGGTGTCATCGTTCTTGCGGACCCGCGCCCGGGGAACTTCGGCGTCAGCCAGGGTATCGTCTTGGTCTTTCTCGCGGCCCTGTCGTTTGCTGCTGGCTCCGTCCTCAACCGACGACTCGACGCTGCGCTCCCGGTGGAGACACTGGAGGCATGGGCGATGCTCGTCGGCGCGGCGCTGCTTCACGTCGCCAGCCTTGCGGTCGGAGAGCCCGCGAGCGCAATCGAGTTCACCGCTCGCGCCGTCGGTGCCCTAACATATCTCGCCATCGCCGCGTCGGCGCTCGGGTTCCTCGTCTACTTTGACCTGTTGGAGCGACTCGGCCCCGTCGAGATCAACCTCGTCTCCTATGCCGCCCCCCCGAGCGCTGCGGTCGTCGGGTTCCTGCTGCTCGGCGAGGTGGTCGACACCGCGACCGTCGCAGGCTTCATCGTGATCCTCGGAGGGTTCACGCTGCTCAAACGCGACGCGGTCCGGGCGTGGCTCACGCGCTGATTCTCGCTTATTTGGACGTTTTTCGAGTCGCGGTGTCATGTCGAGTGACCATGTCGATCCGGTCACGTCGGACCTCCCTGGGAAACACCGCTCCGACGGGGCGGACTGGGAACGGCGCGGGCTACTCGAGGGCCTCGCGATATTTTCTACGGCGCGGTCAAAAGGGGAGCGGCCGGGCCGGACTGCTCGCTCTCGGTGCTGCGCTACTGGTGGTCGGCTAGACGGGCGTCATCAGCTATGCGATGATCACCAAGCCGAGCATCGGCGGCTTGACGCTACCGTCGGACGTGCCGCCTGTGCTGCTCGTCAGGTTCGTCTGGAACTGGGACCCAACGGTGCGCGAACCCTGGCAACCGATGGCGGTGATGTTCGTGCTGGCCGTCCTGTTCGCCTCCTTCGCCGCGGTGGCCACCACGGCGTTGCGCCCGCTGTTCGAGGCGGGGTCGCTTGTCTGCGGCGTCGTCTATACAGTTCCAGGGAGAATACCCCGAGGGCAAGCCTCGGGGTTGAATCTGACAATTCACGAAACAGACCATTGCGTCAACACACCCCTAACCAGTAGACAGCGATGGAGTATAGTCACCGCTACCGTGTGTACCCGACACGACAAGTAGCGGAACGACTGGAAATCAGATGACAGAATGGAAGAAGGACGACGGCCCAGAAGGCGAGCGTCTCCCCCCGGAGCACGAACCGCCGCGATAACCCGGCGCACCGTGCTTGCGTCGAGGCAGTTAGCGAGACTCAGAGTCGACATCGGTCACCCAGCTCCGCATCCCCAAGCCAGTGTACAGGAGGGCGAGCCTTCAGGGCGTTTCGCGTCGTTTCACCGCCGAGGCCGCCAGCCGGCGTGCATTTATTACGGACAGAGCAGTGTGAAACGTTTTATCCAGCCGTTTCAACCGCTCATGATCGCTCATCCGAGCGTCGCCACCTCAACCTCGTGCGGGCCAGTTGGGGTCGGGATCGTCGCCGCCTCGGCGAGCTTCGCCTGAACGGCGGTGCGCCACGACTCGACTGCGGCCGCATGTGCCTCTCGATGGCGTTCCGGCGTGTACGCCGTCTCCGGGTCGGCCCGGAGGTCGTCCTCGGTGTCGTCAGGGTCAGGAAACGGGGGTGCGTCGTCGACGAACGCCGCCGGCGGGACGTGCAGCGGCGCCGGGTCGCCGTAGTTGGCCTCCCGTCCGTCGAGGTGCAGACGTGCGCGCATCCGCGCGGCAAACGGCGGCGTGACGCGCAACACTGCACCCGCGTTGCGGCGTGCGTTGGCCTCCAGTGCTGTGACTACGTCGTCGGCGTGGACGACGAGGACGCGCACGGCCGTCGGGTCGTCCGAACTCACAACCGCGACGAGACGGGCGAAGGAGATGAGCGTTCCCCATCCCTCCGAGCTTTTTGTTGTATAGTGCCGATGGATACCCATGAGTTGGGAGCAAACACACGACGAGGGTGACCGGGCCGAATGGGAGCGGGCGGACGGCTACGCGCGCCTCGTCGCCCGCGAGACGGCGAGCGGCCAGTGGGCTGTGAGTCTCGACCGGCTCGAGCAGGCACCGGAGGGTGAGATGTACCGCCACGAGACGGCTCCGAGCCGCGGAGCCGCACTCGACCTCGCGGAGGCGTGGCTGGCGCGGTACGACACCGCTTAACGAGCGGGCAGAACCGTTAGATGCAACGCGCCGACACGTCACCTCATGTCGTGCATCGTTCCCCCGCCGCTGACCGAGGGAAGTCGCGTTGCGGTCCTCCGACCAGCCGCCGCCGCCCGCGAGGGAACCTACCCCGAGCACCTGATCGAATTGGGGTTCGACCGATTGGCCGAGTTCGGTCTGGAGCCGGTCGCGTACGACAGCCTCCGGGCAGACACCCGTGCGCTGTACGACGACCCCGAGGGTCGGGCTGCGGAACTCGAGCGTGCCTTTCGTGACCCAGCGATCGACGGTATCGTGGCGGCTATCGGCGGCAACGACCAGCTCCGCGTGCTGCGTCACCTCGACCCCGCCGTCGTGCGCGACCACCCCACCCGCTTCTTCGGCACAAGTGACAATACCTCGTTCGCAGCGTTCTGCCGCGCACAGGGCGTCGTGACGTTTTATGGCGGCACCCTGTTCACCGAGATCTGCGAGCCCGGCGGGATCAACGACTACACGCGGGAGTATCTCGACCGGGCGTTCTTCGCCGAGTCGCTCGGAACGCTCCGCGCGGCTGACCGGTACAGCGACGAGGATCTTGACTGGCACGACCCGGCGAACTTGGAGCGCGACCCCGAGTACGAACCCGGCGCGCGCAACTGGTTCGGTGCCGACCGCGTCGAGGGACACACCTGGGGCGGCTGTCTCGAGGTGGTGGCGGCACATGCCATGGCCGACGCCTATCTCCCGTCGGAGCCAGCGGGGAGCGTCTTCTTGCTTGAGACCTCTGAAAACCTTCCGAACGCGGCCACAGTCAGACGCGTCATGACCGCCCTGGGCGAGCGAGGGCTGCTTACCGTCGGGGCGGTGCTCGTCGGGCGGGCGAAAGCGCGGGGGCTCGAGACCGACCGTACCCCAGACGAACGGGCCGCCTATCGCCAGCGACAGCGCGAGGCCATTATCGAGGTCGTCAGCGAGTACACCGACGCCGCCGTGGTCGTCACCGACGTTGAGTTCGGTCACGCCCGACCGACCGCGCCGCTCCCGATTGGCGGTGAGTGTATCGTCGACGCAACGACGCGGACGATCCGGTTCCCTTAGCGCCGCTGCTCGTACGCTGTGAACGCATTGCGCCACGCGTCGGGCAGCTCTTTTGGAACGCCCGATTCGCGGTCGACGTGCACCAGCGTCGTCGTCGCGGTTGCGACCCGGTCACGCTCCAGGTGTTCATTCTCTGGGCCGGCGGCGCCCTCCGCCGACGCCGCGGGCGTGGCCGCTTCCCCATCGATCCACACCTCGTACTCGAGCGGGATACTGCTCTCTCCGAGATCGGTGGCACACACTCCGACAGTCACGGCGTCATCATCGAAGCGAACCGCACGCTCGAACTCGATCGAGAGGTCCGCGATGACCATCCCCACCTCGTTCAGCCGTCGGCCAACGACGGCGTGAAAGTAAGCGGCACGCGCCTGCTCGAGAAACGTCGCGTAGACAGCATTGTTGACGTGGTTCATCGCGTCGAGGTCGCGCAGACGAAGCGGAATATCGACACTGAATCGGAAACGGGTATCCATGGTCTGGGACCGCTCGCGACCCCTACGGACGTTTCGGTCCCGGCTACGACTCAAGCCCGCTGGCGAGATACGATACCGCACAGTCCGAGCCGCAAAACTGGCTCTCGAAGGTCATGTGTTGATGATGGTGTCGGAGTTCGATCCACTCCTGATCGTCGGGGACCTGGTCGCCACAACTCGCACACTGAGACATACAGGCTCGTACGCCCTCGAGAGTCCAAGTAGGTTCCGGGGCGGCCACGAAACACATATCCAACCGCCGCGAGAGACAACGGTTGGAACGCATCGTGAGCGAAGGGACGCTAGTGGACGCGCTCCGCCCCGGCGAGGCGGTGCTCGTCAAGGCACCGACACGGTCGAACGGTGAGCGGGCTGTCTGTCACGACCTGCTCGCGACGGCCACGCCGACGGAGACGCGTGTGTTGGTCGTAACGATGCTCGACCGGGCGGCGAGCCGCCAGGTCCAGTGGGAGCGGCACGTCGAGGCGGGCGTCCCAGCGGCGCTCGCGGTCGTCGAGGTGGCCCCGGGAGCCAGCGGAGGGACCGACGCACCCGCCGACCCTGACTGGAACGCAGCAGTCAGACGGGTCACATCACCGAGCGACCTGACTGAGATCGGGATGGCCGTCGGCTCCGTCCTCGACTCGTGGGGCGACGCGGGCGCGCCCATCACCGTCTGTTTTCACTCGGTCTCCGCGCTGCTCCAATACGCCGAAAGCCGTCGAGTTTTCCGGTTTCTTCACCTGCTCACCTCCCGGCTTGCCACCACCGGGGCTCGGGCGCACTTTCATTTCGACCCCGACATGCACGACGACCAAGCGGCCGCGACAGTCCGAGCTGTTTTCGATGGGGACGTCCGCCGCGGCGACGACGGGACGTGGCAGCTCAACCGGGATTAGGCGACCTCGACGAGTACCTTCACTGCGTCACGCTCGTCCATCGCGCGGTAGCCCTCAGGAACTCCCTCGAGGTTGACCGTCTTCGTGAACACCGGCGCCGGGTCGAGCGTCCCCTGTAACACGTCGGTCATCAGTTCCTCGATATATGCCCGGACCGGCGCGACCCCACCCCGGAGCGCAACGTTGTTACCGAAGGCCGTCTCGAGGAACGCGGCCTCCTCGACACCAGCGGGCACGCCGACATAGCCGACCGTCCCGCCAGGGCGAGCGATGTCGAAGGCGGTTGCCATCGACGACTCTGCACCCACCGCCTCAATGACGTGGTTGACGCCGCCGTTCGTCATCTCCACCACCTCCTCGACGGCCGCGTCGCCCCGCTCGTTCACACAGGCCGTCGCGCCGAACGTCTCGGCGATGTCCAGCCGGTCGTCGTGGTGGCCGACGGCGATGATACGCTCGGCACCCAGCCGACGCGCCGCGAGCACGCCACACAACCCCACGGCGCCGTCGCCGACAACGGCACACGTCGCTCCGGCCTCGATTCCGGCGTTTACCGCCGCGTGGTGACCGGTACTCATTACATCCGTGAGCGGGAGCAGCGACCGGAGCGTCGCCTCGTCGTCAGCATGGCGATCCGGCACCTTCACCAGCGTCCCGTCGGCGGTCGGACACTTCACATACTCACCCTGGCCGCCGCCGTTCGTGCCGCCCCACGACGACCGATTCACACAGGACGTATGAAGCCCCTTCCGACAGAACTCACACTTCCCACAGGAGATGGCAAACGGCGCAAGCACGCGGTCACCGGGCGCGAGCGACACCACCTCATCGCCGACCGCCTCAACGATCCCCATCGGCTCGTGTCCGACCGGTGAGGGCACCTCCCGGTCGGTCTCGCCGCGGTAAAACCAAAGGTCGGAGCCACAGACGGCGGTGTGTGTGACGCGGACAAGCGCGTCTGTCGGTGCCTCGATCTTGGGGCGGTCGACTTCCTCGACACGGATGTCACCGGGTCCGTAGTAGCGTGCTGCGCGCATACACCGACTGGGCGGTCGCCGAGCAAAAAGCCCGCCCCTGTCGGAAGGGACAGCGGTTAGCCGAGAGGGAGTGCGCAAGCGGTGTATGCAACCCGTTACCGTGGCCGGCCCGGATCCGGCACTCCGAGTCCCGGTTGGCCAACTCGCTGCCGGCCTCGCGACGCTCGTCACGGATCAGGTCATGGTCCACCTCCCTCCGACTTTCGACACAAGACGCGCTCTCCACCTGTTCAGTGATGTGTCGTTCTTCGGCAGCAAGCGCGCGCTCTCGCTTCTTGATCAGTGCTATCCGAGCCGAAGTCGCCGATCCCTGCACAGCTGATAAGAGCGACCAACACGA
>CAYZJQ010000123.1:0-7400 GCA_964478805.1 uncultured Halobacteriales archaeon
GCTTCAGCCGGACGGCCCGCTCGCGGGCGTCCTGCGTCGGCATGATGAACGTCCGCCCAACGTAGCGGTTCTTCATCAGCCCCTCAGCGAACTCTACGTCTGCGCCCTCCTGCTGTGCCGCCTCCGCGTAACCGGAGGCGAACGCACGGCCGGAATCGGGGACGGGCATCACGACGTCGGAGTCGACGCCGGACTCGGTCCACAGCTGTCGGCCGAGTTCGCGGCGTACGTCGTAGACAAGTTCCCCATCGATCCGGGAGTCGGGCCGCGCGAAGTAGACGTGCTCGAAAAAGCAGTGCGCCGACCGCTCCGTCTCGACGAGTTGGTAGGACTCAAACCCGCGGCCATCGTCGTCAAGTACCACTAGTTCGCCAGGTCGCACGTCGCGGACGAGTTCGCCGTCAAGCACGTCGATCGCCGCCGACTCGGAGGCGAGAATGTAGCCGTCGTCCAGCGCGCCGATACACAGCGGGCGGTTTCCTTCGGGGTCACGCACGCCAAGGACGGTGTCGTCGTGGGTGATCGTGAGCGCGTACGAGCCGTGGATACGCCCCATCGTCCGTTTGACAGCACGCACGAGGTCGGCCTCCAGCAGGTTGCGCGCGAGATCGTGGGCGATGACCTCGGTGTCGCCATCGGAGGTGAACGCGTGGCCGAGCCCAGCGAGTTCATCGCGGATCTCGGCGGCGTTGACAAGATTGCCGTTGTGCGAGAGCCCCAGCGAGCCAGATTTGAACGACACCGAGAACGGCTGTGCACAGGAGGTGTCGACGCTGCCGGCGGTCGGATAGCGGACATGGCCGATGCCGACCGACCCTGCCAGCCCGTCGAGATCACGCTCGGCGAAGGCGTCGCCGACCAGGCCCATCGCCACATGGTCGTGCTGTTGAAAGCCGTCGTGGGTGACGATACCTGCTGACTCCTGGCCGCGGTGCTGGAGCGCGTACAGCGCGTAATAGATGGGGCGTGCGGCGGCCCGCTCGTCGAGCGACACCCCGACGACGCCGCACTTCTCGCGTGGTCCCGAGAACTCCCGCGTCATGTATCTCTTCCTGCTCACCGACGGGGCAAAAACCTCGTGGTCGTGTTCAGCTACGCTAGCAGAGTTCCATGTGTACCCCACATTCGTGTATACTCCTGGCCGCTGCCGATCCCCCGGCGACTGGTGGCGGGGCCGTCGCAGGCGTCGAGAGGAAAGAACCCGTTCAGTGATCGCCGGTCTTGCCCTGCCAGTCGTAGCTCCGGCGCTTGGCCGTCTTGCCGAAGCCACAGGAGGCACACACCTTCTTGCGACTGTGGTAGGATTTCTCGCCGCAGCGTCGACACTTGACGTGCGTCGTCTTGTTCTTCTTGCCCTGTGATGGCGTGCCTGCGCCGGTCATGGTTGAATCGAAACGACGTTGTCACCGCGGATAATCGTTGTGTTCTCCCCTTCCAGCACGAGGTTCATATGCTGGTCGTAGCCGTCGAGGATCCCGTCTACGGTGTCCCCGCCCTTCAGTGTCACCGTCACGTCCTCGCCGAGCTTGGCTTCAAGCACGTCAAGCGGTCGGTCGGCCATACTTCGACTCGGTAGTCGGGCGCTCTTAAATACACCGGGACGTCTCCGCCGGCGGTTATCGCGGAGTCCACCCGCGCAGGAACGCGACAGCGAACCCGCCGCCCCCCACCGAGACCGTAATCCCGACCGCTCGGACCACAAGCACCGCCGTCGCTGCGCCTACCGACGGCGCTCCCGTCATCGCAACGAGCGTCCCGGCGAGCAACACGTCGTACGCCCCGAGACTCGCTGGGACCGGCACGACGCTGGCAACCTGTGGAAGCGGCACGACGGCGACGATCGGGAGAAGCGCGACGGTCGTTCCCGTCCCTGCCAGCGCGAGCCACAGCGCTCCCGCCGTCAGCAATTGTTCGAGCAGTCCGCCAAGCGCGATCAGCGCCACCAGTCCGGGTGTCTCGCGAAAGCCCAGCATGCGCGCCCAGAACCGCTCGACCGCCGCGGTAACGGCGGCGCGTCCGTGCGGTTCCTCACGGTAGAGGCCCGAGACAACGCGGACGATCGGCGCGAACAGGGCCACAAGCAGGCGGCTCACTGCCCCACGGGCGACCACGAGCAGTCCACCGACCACGAGCAGGCCGACGACCGCGCCGCCAAGTACGACCGCAACCGACTGCGGTGTCGTCCCGTCAATGAGTAGTGCGAGCGCCAACAGCGTAGAGACGAGCACCTGCGCCCCTGACTTCACGTACTTGGCGACCGACCGGACGCCGAGTGCTTCGCTGTACCCCGTATCTGTCGCGACGGCAATAAACCGCGCCATGATCGGCTCAGAGCTGACCGGTCCGGCTGGGCTGAGCGTGTCAAAGAAGTCACCCGCCAGTGCGAACTGGACGCTCCGTCCTGGCGAGAGTCCGCCGTTCAGCGGGCGAAGCGACGCCCAGACACCGATGCCATCAACGATCGCTTCTGCGATCATCAGGCCGATGACGACGACGAGCACAGCTGCGGTGATCCGCACGGCCCGCCCGAGTACCTCGTCGACCCCGACGAACGCCACGTAGGCGGCGAGCGTGCCGCCGCCCACTACCACCCCGGCCGCGAACCTGGCGAGGGTGGACCTGTTCACGACCCCATTCCGAGCGGCGCCAGTAAAAAGCGGCCGGATGTGCTCAGACGCCGACGGCGAAGGGCGCGAACGTCTCTGCCTCCGCCGCGAACGCGCCCATCACCGCCGCCACGTCGTCGAGGTCGCCGGTGTCGATTACCTCGACCGGTGTATGCATGTAGCGGTTCGGGATCCCGAGGTTCAGTGACGCGGTGCCTGCCCGTGAGGTATAGAAGCTCTCGGCGTCCGTGCCGGTGTCGCTGCCCGCCGCTGCCAGTTGGACGTCGACCGCCGAGTCGGCCGCGACCGACCGAACCGCTTGGACGACCACGGGGTGGTTCGCGGCTCCCCGTCCGACAACCGGGCCCGCCCCGAGTTCGATCCCGGAGCCTTTGCTCGCTGGCGCCTCCGGTGTGTCGGTCGCGTGGGTCACGTCGGCCGCAAGCACCACGTCCGGATCGAGATCGTACGCAACCATCTCCGCGCCCTTGCGGCCGATCTCCTCTTGAACCGTCGAGACCGCATACACCGTCGCTGCGGCGTCGCGTTCGACCGCCCGACGGAACCCCTCGGCCGCCGACCACACCCCTGTCCGGTTGTCCATCCCGCGGGCGGCGACCCGAGCGCCGGCGAGGTCGCGGACCCGACCTTCGACGGTGATGGGGTCGCCGATCTCGACGCGTTCGCGGGCGGCCTCGCCGTCGCCGGCACCGATGTCGACGTGCATCTCCTCGACATCAGGCACCTCGTCATCGCCGTCGCGCAGGTGGATCGCGACCTGCCCGACAACGCCCGCGACCGGGCCGTTGCGACCGTGTACGGTGACGTGTTGGCCCTGCATGACGGTGCGGTCGGTCCCGCCCACGCGGGTGAGCCGGAGGAAGCCGTCGTCGGTGATGTCGCGCACCATCAGCCCGATCTCGTCGCCGTGGCCCGCGAGGACGACCGAGCAGTCCACCGCTGGATCGCCTTCGTGGACCGCGACCGCGTTACCGTACGCGTCGGTCTGGGTTTCGTCGGCGAACGAGGCGACGTAGTCGAGGAACACGCGTTGCCCCGCGGTCTCGAAGCCGCTCGGCGTCGCGGTCGCAAGCAGGTCGTCAAGCAACGTGCGGCGGTCGCCGTCCATACCGGTGTCTCGGCCGTGGGGGGTAAGAACGCCACGACCCTGGCCTCGGCCGAACCGATAAGAGGCGCGCCGCTGACATGCCGGCATGGCGAAGTTCACGTTCCTTGAGATCAACCTCGACGGCGCACAGCTCACGGCTAACGCCCCGTTCAGCGACGGTTCGGAACACCCCGATGCCATCCCGGGGGATGCAGACGAGGGAGCCGCAACGGCCGACGACGACTCGTCCGGGACGCGTCCCTGGCTCGCCGCGCTTGTCGGCCTGCTCTTTCTCGTGGTCGTAGCGGTGCTGGCGAAGAAGCGGTTCGGTGGGGCCAACGAATCAGGGGTCGCTCCCGAGGAGCCGGCGCTCGACGGTTAGAGGTCGGCGACGGCGTCGCGCAGGTACGCCAACTCGTCCTCGTTGACGCCGTGACCCATCCCAGGGTAGATACGCTCTTCAACCTCGGCGCCCAGCGACTCAAAGATCTCCCGCGTCTCGTGGACGCGCTCTTCCGGGATGTGCGGGTCAACGTCCGAACAGCCGAGAAACACCGGCGTCCCCTCGAGGGCACCGTCGTAGCCGCCAAGCGTCTCACCGATGAGGCCGCCGGAGAGCGCGGCGACCCCACCGTACCGCGTCGGATGGGTCGCGGCGTACTCTGCCGTCAGGCAGGCACCCTGGGAGAAGCCGAGCAGATAGATCCGCTCGCGGTCGATCCCCGCGTCGACGAACCCCTCGACTAGCCGGTCGATGGCCGCCAGCCCGGCGGTCCGGCCGGGCTCGTTGCGCGCGACGGGCGCGAGAAAGGAGTTCGGATACCAGGTGTTGTTCGTCGCCTGCGGCGCGGCGTACGCCACGTCCGTGCGGTCGAACTCGGCGTGCATCGCAAGGATGGATTCGGCGGTTGCACCGCGCCCGTGGGTCAACACAACCGCAGCGCTTGCTGACCCGGGGTCGGCGCCCGCCCGCGCCGGCTCGTTCGCGTGGAGGTCGGCGCTCATCGAGGCCCCTCGGCGGTCATTGCGAGTATCGCTCCGTCGTCGGTTCCGCCGACTACTGTCGTCATGTTACGTAGTATCGCTGCGAAACTACTTATACGCTCCCGGACGTCAGTGATAGTAGGTAACCACCATGTCATCCGAGAGATATAGCGAAGAGGCCTGCGTCGTCATCGATTCGCTCGAACAGATCGGTTCGCAGTGGCGGCTGATCGTTCTGCACGATCTTCAGGAGGGTGAGAAACGATTCAACGAGTTGAAACGGTCGACCGACGCCTCCTCGCGGACGCTCTCGCGCGTGCTCGATGACCTCGGCGAGATGGGCTTCGTTGATCGCCGGCTCGAGGAGGACGCACCGGTCGCGACGTTCTATTCGCTGACCGACAAGGGCGAGTCGCTCGGCCCCGTCTTCGAGGCCATCGAGGAGTGGGCGGCAGACTGGCTCAATCCCGACGAGGAGTCGCTCGTCGCCGACTAACGGCGGAGCGCCGTCGAGGCCGACGCGGGCGGCGACCTCCCGTACGGCCGCGTCCGGATACGGCGGCCGGTACCGGGCGTAGTACCCCTCCGCCCTCGCGAACTGGTCGCCGGGTGCCACCTCGTCGCTCATACGACGACCGTGTGGGGCTACCGGCGAAACGCTTCGGTCACAGTCCGAGCATCGTTCGTGTCTCCTCCGGCGTCGCGACCGGGCGCTCGAGCGTCTCCGCGAGCGTCGCTGCCCGCTCGACCAACTGGGCGTTGCTCTCCGCCTTCTGACCGCGTGTGAAGTAGACGTTGTCCTCCAGGCCGACGCGGACGTGCCCGCCGAAGACGATCCCCATCGCGGCGAACGGCAACTGGTGGCGGCCGAAGCCGAGCGTGTTGAACAGCGTGTCGGCCGGCAGGTCGTGGATCGACGCGAGGAAGTTCTCGGGCGTGGGTCGCGTGAGCGTGCCTCCGCCGAAAATGAGCGTTCCGTAGTACGGTGGGTCGAGCACCCCCTGCTCGATGAGCCGGCGTGCCTCGGTGATGTGCCCTGAGTTGAACAGCTCGAGCTCGGGTTTGATCCCCCGGTCGGCCATCTCGGCGGCCAGCGAGTCCACCAGCGCGCGGGTGTTCTCGCTCGTCAGGTGGTCGTAGCGGTTGAGCGGCCCCATGTCGAGACTCGCCATGTCGGGGGCCGGCTCGGTGCGCAGCGGTTCATGGCGCAAGGCGTCGGGCGCGCCGGTCCCGCCGGTGGAGTGCTGGACGACGAGGTCGGTCGCGTCGCGCACCGCCGTCGTGAGCGCCTGGAACTGCTCGCGCGAGAAGTCGCGCTCGCCGCGCTTGTCGCGGGCGTGGAGGTGGACGACGCTCGCGCCGGCTTCTTCGACCTCCCGGGCGGCTGCAGCGACCTCGGTGGGCGTTTCAGGCAGGTTCGGGTTCGCCTCCTTGCCGTGGACGCCGCCGGTTAGTGCGGCGGTGATAATGACGGGCTCGCCGGCGAGGTACGCGTCGTAACTCACGGTTCCGCATCAGCCGCGATGCGTGGCAGGCCCTCGTGGTCGCGGTAGAACTCACAGTGGGCCTCGTGGTCGAGGGCGTAGCGGTCGTTACAGATGTCGGCGCGCATCGGCTGGACGAACGAGCCCGTGACGGTACAGAAGGCGCGCTCGACGTCGAACGACCGGCCGTCGCCCTCGCGTCGGTAGTCGAGATGTGGGCAGGTCACACCCCGACGTGTGACCCGCGGTGGTATAGTCGTTGGCTGCGGGGTCATCGGCCGGGGAGAAGGCCTATACACGCCGGACCGAAGGTGGCGATATGACGCTGTACCGTGCGGTGCGTGCCGTGGCCGACTCTGGGGGTGACGGGCCCATCGACTGGGACGCCGCCGCCGAGGTGGCAAAGGCCTCCGTCGACCCCGGCGACCTCCGACTCAGCGACGCCGAGCGCGAGGGGTATGCCCGCGACGTCCGCGCCGCGCGTAATCGAGTCCGTGAGGTCGCGGCAATCGACTTCAAGCTTCCCGACACCGTGGAGGTGCAACACCGCCACCACTGGATCGACGCGAACGTCGGCACGTTCCGCCGGGTGATGGCCCCGGTCGCCGACGAGATGCGCGAGGCCGCGTTCGGCGCCGGCGTCGCCCGCACGGTCAACACGGGGACGATGGGTGCGACGCTCGCCTTCCTCGCGAACAACGTCCTCGGCCAGTACGACCCGCTCCTGCTCGCCGAGGGAGACGACCACGCGCTCTACTTCGTCCACCCCAACATCGGGAAGGTCGCGCGGGCGCTCGACGTCGAGGAACCACGGTTCCGGCGGTGGATCGCCTTCCACGAGGTGGCTCACGCCGCTGAGTTCGGCGCCGCGCCGTGGCTCTCCGAGTTGCTCGAGGACCGGATGCAGGAGGGCGTCGAAGGGCTCACCCAGGGCCGGTTCGACCGCGCCGCCCTCAGAGAGGTGAACGTCGCGATGACGGCCGTCGAGGGGTACGCGGAGCTCGTGATGGACCGCGCGTTCGACGAGGAGTACGACGACCTCCGCCGGAAGCTCGACGCGCGCCGCGGCGGGAACGGCCCGATCGGGACGCTCGTCCGCCGGCTGCTCGGGCTGGGGATGAAACGCGAGCAGTACGAGCGCGGGAAGGCGTTCTTCGACGCCGTCGCCGACGAGCACGGCGTCCACGGCGCGAGCGTCGTCTGGGAGTCCCCGGAGCA
>CAYZJQ010000124.1:0-7358 GCA_964478805.1 uncultured Halobacteriales archaeon
GTCGAGCGAGCACGGACGGTCAAGGCCGAAGAAGGACTCGAACGGCTCCGCGAGGAGGCCGACTCGATTATCGTGCTGGACAACAACCGCCTGCTCGACTACGTCCCGAACCTGCCCATCGGCAAGGCGTTCTCGGTGATGGATCAAATCATCGCCGAGACCGTCAAGGGCATCTCGGAGACCATCACCCAGCCGTCGCTGATCAATCTTGACTACGCCGATATGACCTCCATCATGGGGCAAGGCGGCGTCGCTGTGATGTTGGTGGGCGAGACGCAGGACAAGAACAAGACCGAAGAAGTGGTGAAGGACGCGATGAACCATCCGCTGCTCGACGTGGACTACCGCGGCGCGACGGGCGGGCTCGTCCACATCACCGGCGGCCCTGACCTCACTCTGAAAGAGGCCGAAGGAATCGCCCAGAACATCACTGAGCGACTTGAGGCCAATGCGAACGTAATCTGGGGCGCGCGTATCCAAGACGAGTACAAAGGCAAGGTGCGGGTCATGGCGATCATGACCGGCGTCCAGTCGGCCCAAATCCTCGGGCCGACGACTCAGAAGCAGGCCGACGCCTCCCGGCAGGCCATCGACAGCGCCGACGTCGAGACCGAGGGCATGACCGAGGTTCACGGCGCCACCTCGAGCTCAAGCTTCGGACAGACCGATGGCGGTCGGTCCGAGGTCGAGCAGAACAACGGCCTTGACGTTATCCGATAGGTCAGATTTTATAACTGTCGTATTTCGGTTCCGTACTGCGTTTCGAACCAGATCTGTGTCTTTGTATTTTCTGATACGTTCGCGTTCGAGTCACAGCTGCAGCGTGTATTACACGTGGCAGCTGTCCGGCTGACGAGCGCACGACGGACGGCAGACGGCGCTACTCGGCGGCTCCTTCAACCTCGCCGCCGATGGCGTCGACGAGGTAGCACTTCCGACAGACATCGCGGTCAGTCGGGGCGCCACAGCGGTCGCACTCGCCGAGGTCGTCGGCCCCACTGCGGAACGACTTGGCCGCGGCCTTAGCGAGCCGCTCGTAGCCGGCCATGATGGAGTGGCGGGTGCCGGGGTGGTTCTCCTCAAGCTCGAGCAGTAGCTCCTGGATCTCTCCGCGGTATGCCTCGCTCGCGTGGGGGCACTCTGTGATGTGAGCGGGCAGATCGTTGATGTGAGCGTACAGGGCGACCTCCTTCTCGGGGACGTCCCGCAACGGCTTGGCACGGGGAACAAACGTCTCTTGCGTCTCCCGGCCGACATCCTCGCGCTCGTCGAAGGGGCCCAGCGAGGCGTCGAAGTGCTTGGCGATCTGTTTCGGGTCACCCTCAAGGAAGTTCATCAGTGCAGTCTGAGCCTCGTCGTCGAGGTTGTGGCCAGTCAGGAGTTTGTCGGCGCCGAACTTGCGAGCGTACCGCTCAAGCACGTCCCGCCGGAAAACACCACAATACGCACACGGCGCCATCCCTTCGGGGTCCTCGGCAGCGACGTCATCTATCCGGACGCCGAACTCCTCTTCATACGAGACGAGTTCGTGGCGGAGGTCGAGGTCAGCGGCGAGTTCGCGGCAGGCATCGACGCTCGCGTCGCGGTACCCTTCAATCCCCTCGTGGATGGTGAGCCCGACGAGTTCGACGCGAGGGTCCCGCGCGAAGGTATCGTGGAGAACCTGCGCGAGGACGACGCTGTCTTTCCCGCCCGACAGGCCGATCACCCACGTCTCTGGGTCCGCGGGCGTCGCGTCGTCGCCAAGGAGGCCGTCTTCGCGGACGCGCCGGCGAACGCGCTTCGCCACCGACTGGGAGAGGCAGTCGCCACAGAGGTGGAGGCCGGAGTACGCGAGGTGGCTGACCGCGTCGGCCCCACACTTGTCGCAGTCCATGCGTCGGTTTCCGCACGGACGGCGGTAGGGGTTTCGGCTCGGTCAGCCGGGGCGACCGGTCGAGACACCCAGCACCGCGTCGCACTCCGGGCAGGTCCACACCTGCGGCGCGTTCGTATCCGGCGCACCCCGAATGGCTTCGCTCCAGTCCGTGAGGTCGGTCTCGCAGTGTCCACAGCACGGCATGTTAACGTATAACACGTCTTTCCGCTTGTAGTTTTCTCTACCCATCACAGCGCATACGGCCCCTCGTCAAGCGCCGCCAGTACTGTGTCGATATGTTCCGTGCGCGACGCCGACGAGAACAGTTCATGACCACCCTCATAGATGGCCCGGTTGCGCGGCGGCACGCGCTGCTCAATGGCGTCGGCGCTCACTACCTCATCCTCGGGCGTGTAGAACACCGACGTGCACTGTTCGTCGAACGTGGGGAGTCGTCCCTGCGCGCGCTTCGCCTCGCGGAGGAACGTGGGTGCGGCCCGGTCAGGGCCGTCGCGCATCCGCTCCTCAGTGACGTGCTCGCCGAGTGCCTCGCGTTCGATGCCAGCGGGGAGCAGCGGCCGTGAAACGGGCAACTTCGCCAGCAGCGAGACGAGCGGCGTGTCGAGCGACTCATGGAACCCCCACCACGGACTGAGGTGAACCTTCGTCTCAGGATCAGGAAGGAACTCGCCGATGAGTCCGCCGGTCGAGTGTGTGAGCAGGTGGTACCGCTTTAGCGACTCGGCGGTCGCGGCAACAGGGTCGAGCCACTCGGCGTCGAAGTCAGAGATGGCTGTCGGGAGCTGGAAGCCATGGACGCGGTAGTCCGCATCGACCACTTGCTCGACGAGCCACTCAACGGTGTCGTGCTCGAAGCGGTTCCCCCACCCGAGCACGAGGATTATGTCGCGGTCGCTCGCGCCGTTGAACGCCTGCGTGTGCATACGCTCTCCTCCCGCGCAGGGGACTTAGCTCCCGGCGTGACCACGCGAATCGAAGGGCTGGATGGAACGTACTGAGAAGACACTACGCCGCAAGATGCATCGAAGCCTCGACCGCACCGGCGCGCCTCGGTTTGCTTACACCGCGCGGGCGCGCTGTCCCACTCGCCGTGCGAGACGCTCCTGCCGGTCGCGTCTCGTTGCCGCAAGCGACGGGTCGCAGCGATCGACTGTGGATCCGGAGAGATGTCGAGCTCACGACGCAAGGCGTTTGTCCAGACGGCCTCTAGACAGGATATGACCGAGGAGGGGATGGCGCGCGAGGTGGCGGTAGCGCGCATCGAAGAAATCGTCGAGACGGTGGCGAGCGAGTCGATGCCCGTCCCCGTTCGCGAGGTGTGGGTGTACGGGGAGGTGACCCTCGGCGTCGACCCCGTCTCGCGCGTCAATGTCTACCTGAGTAAAGACCTGTTGTTCAAGGACGCGCCAGAGCGCGAGGCCGAATATGTCGACTCGCACGGTATCAAAGGCGTCGGCAAGACTGTTCGGGCGGCGTGGGCCGACGCTCACCCTGAGTTCCTCCGAGCGAACCCCAACGGCCACGCCGCCCCCGAGCGGTGTCTCGCTGCCCATCTGCTGCGCGACGACGAACCGATTCACTTAGAGGTGTGCAACACCGGCTTTGAAGACAACGTCACCCAGCGGCTCCAGGGAGCACGGGCGCGCGACGACTACACCCAGTTGCTTGACCCGCGGGGCGCGCTGCTGTGGGTGAGCGACGGCGAGACCCAGCGGCGTAGCGACGAGGCGTTCCGGAAGCTCCGTGACAACGAGTTCGTCTTCCCGACGCTGGCGAGGTCGCTGGAAATGCTCGGACTCGACACCGACGAAGCGGAGCGGGGAGCCGAGACTCTACGGGCGTACCATGCCGACCAGCGCGGCGCGACGGTCCGCGGCGACGTGGTGTAGCGGCCGCTCAACGAGTAAATCGGGGCGCCGGCGAGAACGAGAGATACCAGTCCGGTTCGCGCTGTGCCGCCCCGTGTGGGTGGCGGCCGGGCCATCAATAAATACCTTGTTGGGATGCCGCCCAGAGTCGATGAACGTCTACTCGTCGCCGGCTCACTCCATCGAGACGTAGGTCAGAAAGGCGAGTGCAAGGAACTGGAGCGCGCGCATGACGGCGACGACGGTGCCGACGCCTGGGCCCATTCCATACAGCGACGCTGCCGAGAAAAAGAAGTAGACAGCGACGACGTTCTCAACAAGCAGCGCCAGCGCGAACGCGACCAGCCCGAGCGTCAGCCTGGACTCGAAAGTGCGGTAGTTGCGGTACCAGATGCCCACCAGCGCGAGCAGGAGGACAGCGTTCAGTGCCGACAGCGCGGTCGCGATCCAGAGTTCGGGTCCCATCACCATGGTCAGACGTGCTCCGTGATCTCCTCGAACGCGTCGCGGTGGTGTTCGAACCGGTCGGTCAGGAAGTAGAGCTTCCCGTAGTCGTCGCCGCCGGGCTCGACGACATCGTGCTCTAGCAGGGTATCCAGGTGGTGTCTGACGGTGTTGTAGTCCACGTCGAGTTCCTCCGCGAGTTGGTTAGCGTTGCGGGGGCGGTCGTCCAGCAGCCGGATGATGCGCGCGCGGTTGGCTCCTCCGCGCGTACCGGCCAGCAGGTACCACAACGCCTTCTCCATCTGTGCGTGCTCCCGGTGGGGCGCGCGAGGCACAAAGCCGTTCGGTCGCCGTGTGCGGGTGCCGGGCGGGTGACCGTCGGACGCGGACCCGGGCTGCCGTGAGTTCACACGTCCCCGACGGCGACGTGGAACGGGACCGTCTCACAACGCTCGTACTCGCCGGCCTGCGCCTGCGCGACGGCCTCGCGGCCCATCTCGCGCCATCTCGCCCGCAGGTCGTCGAGCGCCGCTTCGGAGCCGCACATCTCCCCGCGTCGGTCGCGGATGGCCGCGCCGCGTGCCTTCCGCCCCACCGTCTTGAGGTCGGCCTCAGCATACGGCGGTTCGACCGTCTTCACGTGATCGCGTCGCGCCGTCTCGACGGTCGAGAGACCGACCGACGCGAACAGGTCGGGGAGGCGCGCGCCCAGCGCCACGTCCGTCCCGACGCCGGCGAGATACCGCTCGCGCGCCTCGCTCGCCAGCACGGCCTCGGCGTCAACGGTCGATGTCACCTCGACACTCGCGTTGTCCGGTTCGACCGCCGCCACGGACTCGCGGGCGACGCGGACGAACTCGCGGAGCGCCCGCTCGGGGTCGGAGAGGTTCACGAGCAGCGCCTGACACGCCACGAGATCGAAACTGTCGTCCGGGAACGGGAGGGTATAGGCGTCGGCGTGGACGCCTGCGATCCGCTCGGGGAGGTGAGCGAGCAGGTTGGGGTCGCGGTCGGCGCCGACGATCCGGCCGGGACACTCCGTCGCGAGCGCCGCCGTGAGTTCGCCCGTCCCGCAGCCGACATCGAGCACCGAGTCGCGGTCGGCGAGCCGGAGCGGCGCGAGCGCCGACCGGTCGGCCCACAGCCCCTCGCGGGTCCGGTCGAGGTACTCGGCGGTGAAGCGGCGCACGGCCTGGGTTACCTGTCAAGAAACAAAAGCAGCGCGCCCTCAGTTCGGCGTCACTTCGGTGCCACACTCCGGGCAGACGAGCGTGAACCCCTCGTCGCCGGGGACGGCCCGCATGTTCTCGTGGCCGCAGTCGCGACACTCCTGAGGGACGCGCACGTCCTCGCTGTCTCTCGGCGCACCGAGCGCAAGCGCGACGACCGGCTCGTCGCCGGCGTTCCGCCCTGACTGATACTCCCCCGGGGCGAATCGGACGGCTTCGTCTGCGTCGACCGTCACCTCGGTTGGCTCGTCACCGGCGTCGGCCATCGTCTCGAAGGTCGCCGTCCCCTCGATGACGTAGAACACCTCTTCCTGGTCCAAGTGCGCGTGGAGGCCACCAGAGAACTCCTCACCGGGGTCAAGCCGGTAGTAGTTGATCGCCAGGTCGGTCGTCCCGAGCGGGCCGGTCAGCGCGCGCCGGTCGAGATCGGCGCCGCCTGGACCCTGTGCGTCCACGTCGTCGGTGGAGGTTTTCTCCATACGGGGGTGCTGGAGGGGGCAGGACAAAAACACCGGCTTCGCAGTGTCGAAGTCGCTTCTGGAGTACGGAGTCCGGGCCGGCTACAGGTCGTCGGGGGACGCCGCCTCGGCGAGCAGCAAGGCGCCGCCCGAGACCGCGAGCAACAGGAGCCCGACCACCAGCCAGACGAACACCTCGAACCCGGGACCGAAGTCGTCATCGCCGAACGGTGTCGGGGTCGGCGTCGCGTCCGCACCCTGACCCACGACCGGCGCGCTCGCTCCCGCGAGGGCGAGCGTGGCGACCAGGGCGACGGCGACGGGCTGACGCACGGGCAAAGGAAGCGGGAGTACCGGTAAGAACCTTCTGGCGCGACGCGCCGTCGACGGGTCGGCGCAGGTTCTCCGGGCTGCACGTGTCGCTCACCCTCGATGCGGCTTGCGGGTCCGCTCGCGTCGCTCGCCGGGGTTTGGTTTCGCCGCTCGCCGTTCCAAAGCCTCCCTCCGGTCGGTATCGTACTCACTCCCGCGCGTCACTCCGACCGCACACTCTCGTAGAGTTCGCGAGTGCGCTCGATGTTCCACGCGAACGACTTCCCGTCTTCCGTGGGCGTCTCGAGCGCGATCGGAACTCCCTCGTCAACGGTGCGCTTGATAAAGGCGCGCATCCCCTCAACGCCGATCTCGCCCTCGCCGATGTGGGCGTGCTCGTCCTTGTTCGTCCCGCACTCGTGCTTCGAGTCGTTGAGGTGGACGTACGAGAGCCGATCCAGTCCCACGACGTCGTCGAACTCCTCGAACGTCGCCGCGACGCCCGCCTCGGTCGAGATGTCGTACCCCGCTGCCCAGACGTGGGCGGTGTCGAGGCAAAACTCGATGTCGAGGTCCGTCTCGTCGGCCACGGTGGCGAGGTGCTCGAACTGCCCGCCGAGCTTCGTCCCTGACCCCGCATCGGACTCGACGAGGACGGTGACGCCCGGAGGCACGTCGAGGTCGTCGAGCACGGAACCGGCGTTCGCGAGCCCGCCATCCACGCCCGCACCCGTGTGTGCGCCGAGGTGGACATTCACGTAGGGGATATCGAGGGCGTCGGCGACTTCGACCTCCTCCTGCATCGACGCCAGCGACTTCGCGCGGAGATCGTCCTTCGGCGTGCAGAGGTTGACGAGGTAAGAGGTGTGGATGACCCACGGACGGATATCGTGTTCGGCGGCGAGGTCGCGGAACTGCGCTGCGGCGTCGTCGTCGATGTCAGGCGATTGCCACACCTGCGGCGAGTGCGAGAAGATCTGCCCGCAGGTGCCGCCGTAGTCAAGCTGCTGGTGGACGGCGTTCGCTGGGCCGTTGTACGGGCCCGCGGACTTCGCAATAGAGGTGTGGGCGCCAACGCGGAGGTCGTCGCTCGTGTCCGTGCTCATGTCTGCCGTCTCGAACGGCCGTCGCAAAGCCGTGTCGGAAGGAAAGCGAGGGGTCGGATCAA
>CAYZJQ010000125.1:0-7313 GCA_964478805.1 uncultured Halobacteriales archaeon
TCCCGGTGAAGCTCATCTACGCGAGCGTCCTGCCGATGATCCTCGTGCGCGCGCTGCAGGCGAACATCCAATTCCTCGGGCGCATCCTCAACGCCCAGTGGGCCGGGATGCCAGCCTGGCTCGGCGTCTATCAGCAGGGATCACCAGTCGGTGGCCTGTTCTACTACTTCGCACCCATCTATTCCTATCAGGACTGGATGTGGTTCGCCGGCTTCGCCGGCAATAACCAGTGGTATCAGGTGCTGGCTCGGCTCGGCGTTGACCTCACCTTCATGATCATCGGCGGTGCGATCTTCGCCATTTTCTGGGTCGAGACGACCGGGATGGGTCCGGAAGCGACGGCCAAACAGATCCAGAACTCTGGCATGCAGATCCCCGGCTTCCGACAGTCACCGGGCGTCATCGAGAAGGTTCTCGAACGGTATATCCCACAGGTGACGGTCATTGGCGGGGCCCTCGTTGGGGGCCTGGCCGTCCTTGCGAACCTGTTCGGCACCATCGGCCAGGTCTCTGGGACGGGGCTGCTGCTGACAGTCTCTATCACGTACAAACTGTACGAAGAGATTGCCGAGGAGCAGTTGATGGAGATGCATCCGATGATGCGGAACATGTTCGGCGGCTGACCGCCCCGCCCTTCCGTTCACGATTTGGCCACCCGGCACCACGTTATTGGATAGAGTTAGCTCACCCGTCAGTGTTGACCCACGCTTTTGCCCGCCTGACGGTCACCTCGGGAAACCGGTCATCGCTGTCGGCCGTGCCGACGAGTTCCTCGCGTACACGGTCGGCAAGCGCGGTTTCGACAGTCTTGGAGTCTGCGCCAGGGGTCGGCCACGTCGCCTGCATCGAGTCGGGGTTGAGCGCGACGGCGAAGGTGAACTCGTACCCACATCGGACGCCTGTTTCGGTCTCTTCGATGAACGGCTCGGCGGTCGCGTCACGACGGGGATCCGTCGCGAAGGCGGCCGTGAGGCCACGTTCGGTCGGATCGCCGCCGGTGACGGCGGCGTGGGCTCGAGCGACGGCTCGGCGTGCCCGACCCCGGGCCCAGCCCCGCGAGATGACATGGCCACCTAACCATCGGGGGAGGCGGATCGCCTCGAACTCTCCGAGCACCGCCTGCCCACGGAAGCGCCACTCCGGGCCGTCGTCCACACCGAGTGATTCGTCTTCTGTGGCTTCAGTCCTGGCCCAAGCCGGCGACGCGAGGTTAAATACCTGGCATGCATACTACTGACATGATTCACGGCTATGACGACGCAGCGTACTACCTCGATCACGCCCGCGAGCGGTGCGAAACGGGCGATCTCATGCGGGCGAGCGATGCAGCGCGGGCGGCCGCTCACGCCCTTGGCAGCCGCACGGACCCGGCAAAGTATGCAACCGCGGCGGCGCGAGCGCTCGCCGAGGCCCCGCCCGATCCAGACCGGGCAGCGCGGTATCTGGCGCTCGCGGCACGGGACGTCGAGATGCTGCTAGCGCACGGCCGCGCCGACGCAGACTGATAGTAACCCACTTATCGGGGCCGCTCCAGGCACGGTGCATGAGAGGCCGGTTCGGATGCGTGTGATCGTCGTCGGTGCCGGCGAGGTGGGGTCGAACATCGCGGCCGAGCTGTCAAGCGACCACGACGTCGTCGTCGTCGACATCGACGGCGAACGGGTCGATGCCCTGAGCTACTCGCTTGATGTGCTCACCGTCGAAGGCGATGGGACAAAGATCGAGACGCTCGAGGAAGCGGGTGTCGACGAGGCGGACATGCTCATCGCCTCCACTGACGATGACGGTACGAACATCGTGACCTGCGGCACGGCGTCGGTGTTCCCGGATGTGTTCACCATTGCTCGAGTGAAGCGGCCACAGTATCTCCGAACCTGGGAGCGTGGCGACCGCGTCTTCGGCGTCGACTTCATGGTGTGTACAGACCTACTCGCAGCCGAGACCATCACGGGCGTTATCGGGCTGCCGACGGCCCAAGACGTGGATACCTTTGCGGACGGGGTCGTCCAGATGGCCGAGTTCGAACTCCCGCAGGGGAGTCCGGTAGTCGGCCAGACCGTCCAGGAGGCTGACCGCTTCGACTCGCTCACCTTCGCGGCGATCTTCCGTGCGGACGGGATCGTTATTCCTGGCGGCGACACCGTCCTCCGAGCCGGCGACGATGTGGTCGTGATCGGGAGCCCTGACTCGGTGCGGAGCTTCAGCACGGCCATCGCGCCCGACCAGTCCGGGCCATCCGACATCGTTGTTGTCGGAGGTAGCGAGATCGGCTATCAGGCGACTCGCCTGTTGGAGGCCCGTGGCTTCGCGCCGCGGCTTATCGAGCAGGACGAGACCCGTGCCCGGTGGCTCGCCGAGAACCTCCCGGGCACAACGGTGATGCAGACGGACGCGACCGACCGCGAGTTCCTCGAACGGGAGAACGTTGGCGGCGCGGACGTGCTCATCGCGGCGCTTGAGAGCGACCAGCAGAACCTGCTTGCCGGCCTGCTCGCCGAGCGGCTCGGTACCGAGCGGACGGTTGCGGTCGTTGATAGCATGGAGTTCGCCGATCTGTTCGAGGCGGTCGGTATCGACGTGGCTGTCTCGCCCCGGGAGGCGACCGCCGAAGAGATCACCCGATTCACGCGGGACCGGCGCGCAGAGAACGTCTCGCTCATCGAAGGGGACCGCGCCGAAGTAATGGAGTTCGAGGTGGACGCTGAAGGGACGGCGGTCGGCTGTACTATCCGCGAACTCGCAGCCGAATTGCCGGCTGGCGTCGTCATCGGTGCCATCACCCGCAACGGCCAGCTCATTACTCCGCGGGGTGACACGGTTATCCAGCGCGGCGACCACGTTGTTGTGTTCGCCGACGCCGAGGCGGTTGAAGCGGTCGCGACCCTGCTATGACCGCCGTGGGCGGTCCACCAGTCGTTGAGGCCCGTCGATGACGCTGCGTGTCGACTGGCGTACGAGCGCCAGCCTCGCCGGGACCGTATTGAAAGGACTGGCGGCACCGTTGACACTCTCCGCACTCGTCGCCATTGCGTACGCCGAGAACCCGGTGCCGTTCCTCGCGCCCGCGGCTGGCTCGCTGTTCATCGGACTCGGCTTGGAGCGGCTCCCCCGCGATGACCTCTATCCGCGGGAAGCGTTCTTAATGGTCGCGTTCACTTGGTTGTCAGTCGCCGTGGTCGGGGCCGTTCCGTTCGTGCTCGTCGGCACCGGCGTCTTCGGTTCACCACTTGACGCGTTGTTCGAGTCGATGTCCGGCATTACGACGACAGGAGCGACGGTTGTCGGCGACTTCGACGCTCATCCACAGGGGCTGCTGTTCTGGCGACAGCTCATTCAATGGCTCGGGGGGCTGGGAATTCTCGTGCTCGCGGTCGGCCTGCTCTCACAGCTGTCGGTCGGTGGGGCCCGGCTGATGGAGACTGAGACACAGACCGAAGACCTCACTAGACTCGCGCCGCGTATCTCACAGACAGCGCGTATCCTTGGGACGCTGTATGCCGGGTTGACGCTGCTGCTCACTCTGATTTTTCTCCTGTTGTACTACAGTGGCCTCGCGCCGAACATGACGCCGTTCAACGCGGTCGCGCACGCGATGACGACTATTGCGACGGCCGGGTTCTCACCAGAGGCTAAGAGTGTCGGCGCGTTCGCGCCCGTCGTTCAGTACGTTGTCGTCGTGTTCATGTTTGTCGGAGCGACGAACTTCGTGTTGCTGTTCGCGCTGACTCAGGGTCGGACCCGTCCCATCCGCCGGAGCGAGGAGTTCCGGTTTTATCTCGGCGCCGTCTTGTTCCCGACCGTTGTAGCGGTTGCCATTCTCGCAGCCGATGGGACGTTCGCCGGGTTCGAACCAACTCTCCGGCACGCGCTCTTCCAGGTGGTTTCGATCCTGACGACGACCGGGTACGCGTCGACGGATTTCAATGTCTGGTCACCGGCGCTAAAACACCTCCTGTTTCTCGGGATGTTTTTCGGGGGAATGGCCGGCTCAACCACCTGTTCGATCAAGACCGTCCGGTGGTTGGTAGTGTTCAAGTCGTTCCGCCGGGAGTTGTTTGTCGAACTCCATCCCGAAGCGGTTCGGCCCGTTCGGCTGGGCGATGAAGTGGTCGACGAGGCGACGATCCGCGACATCCACGCCTACGTCCTGCTATCGGTCGTCATCTTTGCGATGCTCACCGTGTTCATCGTCGTTGACACTGCCCGCTCGGGGGTGCCGGTTACCGAGTTTGAGGCGATGGGTGCCGCGGCGTCGACGTTTCTCAACATCGGTCCGGCGTTCGGCCCGGCAGGCCCGTACGGAAGCTACGCCGGCTTCCCCCCGGAGACGAAGTTCGTTATGGTTCTATTGATGTGGATTGGCCGCATCGAGATCATCCCGGTGCTGGTCCTTTTGACCCCGCGGTTCTGGCGGGAGTGACCTGGAAGCCGACGGATTCATACTGTCGCCGCCGGTCGGCCTGGACGTGTCGCAGCTACCGCTCGTTGGGGAGGGGACCGGCGGTCTGCGCGTCGACTGGCACACCAGTGTCGCGTTGACAGGTCGTGTGGTGAAGTACTTGACCGTCCCGCTGCTGTTTCCGCTCCTTGTGGCGGTGCTGTACGGCGAGGATGTCGTTCCGTTCGCCGCCGCTGTCGCCGTCACGTTGCTTATTGGGGTCGCGCTGGAGCGGCTTGACCCGGACCCAGATTTGGGCGCACGCGAGGCGCTCTTGATGGTCGCGCTCACCTGGCTCACCGTGGCTGTCGTCGGCACGCTCCCCTACCTGCTCGCGGGGATGGGAACCGAGAGCACGCTCGCTCATCCGGTGAACGCACTGTTCGAATCGATGTCTGGATTCACCACGACAGGGGCGACGGTAATGGGCTCGATTTCGTTTACACAGCACTCGCACGCGCTGTTGCTGTGGCGCCAACTCACCCAGTGGCTCGGCGGTATGGGGATTGTCGTGCTCGCGGTCGCTATCCTCCCTGAACTCTCCGTCGGCGGCGCCCAGCTGATGGACGCCGAAGCCCCCGGTCCGGGCATCGAGAAGCTCACCCCGCGCATCGCCGAGACCGCCCGCGTACTGTGGCTCGTCTACGCGGGCATTACGGCGCTTGAGATCGCCCTGCTTTTTGCGTTCCATCTTGGCGGACTGGCGCCCGCGATGGACAACCTTCCGGCAGCGACGGACCACACTGCAGCGGCGTACAATGCCATTGCACACGGACTGACGACGATGCCTACCGGTGGCTTCTCCCCGGAGGCACGCTCTATCGAGGCGTTCTCCGCGGCGGTCCAGTGGCTCATAGTCCCATTCATGCTCGCGGCCGGCGTGAACTTCGCGCTCACATGGCAGCTGGTCGGCGGTGAACCTCGCGCCCTGCTTAGAGACACCGAGTTCCGCGCGTACGTCGGTGTCATCGGCGTATTCACCGCCGTTCTTGCCGGCGTCCTCTTCACCGGTGGTATCGAACCTGCCTCTGCTGCCTTCCGCGAGCCGTACGGGACTATCTCAGGCAACGTGGAGGCATCGGCGCGTCATGCCGTTTTCCAGGCGCTCGCGATGATCACCACGACCGGGTATGCCAGTATTGATTTCAACGCTTGGTCGCAACCGCTCCAGTACCTCCTCCTGTTCGCGATGTTTGTCGGCGGATCGGCCGGCTCGACCGGCGGCGGGATCAAGATCGTCCGCTGGGTTGTCATCATCAAAAGCGCGAAACGGGAGTTGTTCACCTCGGTCCACCCGGAGGCTGTTGCACCGGTGCGGCTTGGCGGCCAGCCAGTTGATGAGGGGGCAGTGCGGGGGATTCAAACGTTCACGTTCGTTTACCTGCTGTGCTTCGGCGCCGGCGCCGCGCTCATTATGCTCGATGCCGCACGGGTCGGCTATCAGATATCCGCGTTCGAGGGGATGGCAGCCGCCGCGTCGACGGTCGGCAACGTCGGCCCGGGCTTTGGTGTGCTCGGACCCATGAATAACTACAACGGCTTCCCGGACACCTCGAAACTTCTAATGATCTTCCTCATGTGGATCGGTCGTCTTGAGATTCTACCGGTGTTCGTACTGCTCACGCGGTCGTACTGGCGGAGTTGAGTGCGAACGGCTCAGATTTTAAGGGCTGGGATACGTATTCAGAGTATGGGACTCCTCTCTCGCGCCTCCTACGTCGTCCGCTCGAAACTGAACGCGCTCATCTCGAGCGCTGAAGACCCCAACGAGCAGCTCGACTACTCGTACGAGCAGATGCGCGACGAACTGCAGAACGTCAAGCGGGGAATCGCCGACCTTACTACACAAAAGAAGCGACTGGAGATTCAAAAGCGCCGACTCGAGGAGAACGTCGAGAAACACAACGACCAGGCGCGTGAAGCGGTCCGACAGGACCGCGAGGACCTCGCTCGGAAGGCGCTTGAGCGAAAAAAGGAGAAAATGAGCCAGATCGAGGAGCTGGAGACCCAGATTGCAGACCTCCAGACCACCCAAGACAACCTGGTCGAAAAGAAAGACGAGCTACAGAGCCAAATCGAGCGGTTTCGGACAGAAAAGGAAACGATCAAGGCCCGCCACGATGCGGCCGAGGCGAGCGCGCGAGTCTCTGAGGCGATGACTGGCGCCGGTGACGAGATGGAGGATGTGAGCCGATCCATCGAGCGGGCACGCAACCGGACGGAAGATATGGAGGCGCGTGCAGCCGCGATGGACGAACTCGAGTCCAGCGGCGCGTTCGACAACGCCTTTGACGACGAGGACGAAATCGACAAGGCACTCAATCAAGGGCGCACCGACGCGGAGATCGAGGCGGAGCTCGAGACACTCCGCGAGCAGGAGGGGAAGTCGGAGGCGGAGCCGGCGGTCACGGACGCCAGCGAATCCGGTGAGTCAAGCGCTGGCACTGACCCCGAGGTCGAGACGGAGCTTGAAGAGCTGCGTGAGGAGGAAGCGGATAACTGAGCTACGCGGTGGGTGTGTGAATACCGTGTGAACGGGTGGGCTTTCGCCTCGCTACCGCTGTACCGGGGCGCGCGAGAACGGAGACGGACTGCCCCACACGAGATGATTCACAACAGAGGAGCGCCAGAGCGCCGCTGGAGAAGGGGAAAACGAAGCGAGTCAATCAGCATCGCTACCACTGCGCAACCTGTCCGGGACGTCCCCGTCGTTACACGATGCTGACACCGACGGTTTATCGATCGGTGATAAAGTCCGGCTCAACCCGCTTTTCGACGACTTCCGTCTCGAGGTGGTCGCGGAACGTCTCAACCGGGACAGCATCGGACTCATTCTCGAAGCGATCGCGCACCGAGACCGTTCCGGCTTTCTCCT
>CAYZJQ010000126.1:0-7264 GCA_964478805.1 uncultured Halobacteriales archaeon
CGTTCGCGAAGTGGACCACGACCGCGTCGTGGCCCCCGACGGTTGCTTGCGTCCGTACCGCCGACAGATCGGGCAGCGACGGCTCGACGTCGGTGCTCGACGTACTCGAAGCCATATATCATGGTAGCGGCGGGACACGCACCCGTTGTGCCCCACCGTACGGAGGGGGTTTTCCCTCGCCGCGGTTACGCGTCGCTATCGGCGAAGTCGACGTCCGTCTCCTCGGCGGCGAACGATTTGATGATCTCCTCCTCGACGCGGTGGAGTGTCTCGGAGACCGTTGATTTCGCCATGCCAACCTCCTCGGCGAGTTCGGTCAGCGTACACTCGCGGGGGGTGTCGTAATAGCCCGCCTCAAGCGCGGCCTCCAGCAGGTCGCGCTGGCCGGCCGCGAGCAGGGGGTCGGGGTCGGTCGTGCTGCGGACGTGGTCGACGGTGAACTCGATATCGAATTCGCGAAGCTGGTCGGCCAGCGTCGAAAGCCGGTCGGCTGGGGCCGTCACGGTCCAGTCGGCCTCGCCGTCGACGATAGTGAACGGGAACTCAAGCGGGACGCCCGCGTTTCGGATCGGATAGAGTAACACCGGCGTCGACGTTTCGATCTCGACCAGCGTCCGGTGTTCAATACGGTGGAGCGGCTCGACTGTGAGCACTGCATCGTCGTCGGCGATGTCGGCAAGCACCGGGGCGGGGTCGTCGGCGTGGAGTTCGACTAAGGCGACCCCGCTGTCATCGTCGGCGAAGGCAGTCAACACGCGGAGTTCGGCGTCCGGGTGGTGTCGGGACACCGCTCCGACCCACAGCTCCGCCGGCACGGTGAGCCGCAGTCGTGCGCGTGGCATTGTACCGACCTCAACCGAGCATGCACTCGGGCCTTTCGACGCCGGCTGGTACCGACCGCTTAACAGCAGAACATGAACGGGTAGACGAGTGCGACGCGATCACCGTCCGCGAGTTCGGTCGCAAACCCATCATGGAGTTCGTTGAATCGGCCGTTGACGAGGACGCGAGCATACGCACGGGTGCGCTCGCCCTCGGGGTTTCGCTCCCACCGCCCCGGTGGGTCGCCCGGATACTTTGCCCAACCGTTGGCCGTCTCTTCAGCCTCTGTTTCCGCCAGCAGCAGGTCCTCGCAGCCGTACTCGTCGAAGAAGGCGTCGAGGAACTCTCCGAGCGTCGACCCCTCGAACGTGAACTCAAATGCGTGCTCGTCCAGTTCTCGACGGACGTGGCCAGTCGCTTTTACATCCACCGTCGTCCGTGCTGTCGTCTCCCGGTCAGCTGTCGTTGTGTTCATGTGCGGGCTCAGCAGTGACAACGGGTAACGATGCTCCCGAACGTGTTCGCGCAGGTCAGTCGCGGTCGTCGGCGACTGGGTCCGGCGTCTTCGCAAAGAGGTCATCGAGGTTTTTAATCTCCTCGTCTGTATCGTCGCGGTCGTCCGCCCAGGCGTCGATATCGACCGCACCCGGTGAGGGATCGTCGCTCGATGGCGCCGACATTGCCGTAGTGTCGCTAGCTGTGTCTGTATCGGCGAGCGGCTCGCTTCCCCCATCCGTAGTCGTCGCATCACGCGGCGGCTCATTGACCGTTGGTTCGTCGACGGATGGTTCGGCTGGTGGCTCGGTCGCTGGTTCGTCGACGATGGATTCCGTCGGCGCGGTATGGTCGGATTCAGTGTCGCTGCGCACCCTGAGGTAGCCACTTCCTGCCCCAACGACGGCGGTCGGTGCCCCAGCGACGAGCAGCGGACCAACCAGTCCGACCACTCCGCTCGCCCCGGCGATGGCAACAAGCGTCGCGAGGGCACACGCGCTGAGGAGGTAACCACCGCCAAGCGACCCGATGCCGCCGGCGAGCGCGGCTGTCCGGACGTCGCCCCGGGTGACAACCAGACCTGCGGCGGCCGCAAGCGGCGGCGCCACTATGAACGGCGCGACCGTCACGACGGCCGTCGCGGTCTCCCCGGGCACGGTGACCAACGCAACGGCGGTCGTCGCCGCCAGTCCGACCCCCGCGAGCAGGAACGTCGCCCCCACCCGGACGGCTCCCCCTAGCCAGGTTCCGGTGTCGTCTCGCATCGTACACATTCAGGCGAAACGACGCAAAAGCGATTCGGACGGTTTCACTGCTCGTTACGCAGCCACTCGCCGACGCAGACGTCTCGCCATCGACCCGCGGACGGTCAGGTCCGTGACGTCCTCAACGAGAGCCGACAGTCGACGCGGTCACGCCGAGACGTCCGTTCGTGCGCCGTCCGGAACGCTGTCACCGCCGACGAACAGGCCCACCCCCGGCCCTCGACGGCGGAGAAGTTAATTTTTAGTGTCACTTTCCGAGAATTAAGTGTTTGTACAATAACACGTCAACTGGATGTCGACGAGTACGATCTGGGGGACGGTCGCAGGCTTGGGGACCCGTGCGAACCCTGCCTTCGCGGGCGGGGTCGTCGCGGTCTCCGTGCTCGCGTTCGCGTACACCCTCACGGGGGCATCGATTCGGACACACACCTATATCCACGTGATGGCCGGCCTGTTGTGGACCGGCACGGACCTGTTCATGGGAGCGGTACTCGGCCCGGTGACTGGCAGCCTCGACGAGGAGGCCAGCGCCGAGTTGTTTTCGCGGCTCACCCCGAAGACGACGTTCTTCCTCCCGTCGATGGCCTTCCTCACTATCGCGGGTGGTATCACGCTCGCCGTCCGTGCCGGTTATTTCCCGAACAGCGAACCCTGGCTGGCGCTGTTCACCGCGGCCAACGTCATCCCCATCCTCCTGCTGTTCGGCTGGCGGATGAACGCCTTCGATGACCGGCGCTGGCAGGTAGCCCTTGCGGCCGGAACGGTCGTCTCGCTCGCGTGGGTCGCCACGACGATTGGCGATATCAACGTCGCGTCGCCAGCTCCCGGACCGATCATCCTGCTGTCGCTCGCTATCGTCACGGTGCTGTCGGTGCAGGGGTTTGGGTTTCTCCTCCCCGGCGAACTTCGGATGTACCGCGAGATGACTTCGTCCGACCCGGACCCAAGCGTCATCTCGCGGATCGGTCGGCTGAACGCGAAGCTCGGCGGCGTTCAGGGGCTCTTCCAGCTGTCGATCATCGCGCTGATGGTGTGGCTCCGCTACGGCGGCCTGTGAGCAGACGTTCACGCCCGTTATAACCGCTCGCGGAGGTCGGCCAGCCGCTCAAGCCCGCGTTCGGGGTCATCGCCCGGCACGGAGCAGAGCAGGTGGTCGACGCCTATGTCGTCGAGCCGGCGGAGGTACTCGACGGCCCACTCTACGCCCGCCCGGTAGCCCTGGTGGACCGGCTCCGGGTCGGCGGTCGGGTCGCCCGCGAATTCGAGGTGCAGTGCCATCGCGAACGGCTTCTCGCCAGCGACGTCGCGCCAGTCGTCGTGAAACGCCGCGAGCGTGTTCTCGGGGAGGTGATAGAACAGCCAACCGTCGCCGTGGTCGCCGAGCCACGCGAGTTCTTGACGGGCGTGGCCTGTCGGAAGCAGCGGGACGGTCTCGCCGACGGGTTTGGGAACCAAGTCAAGCGTGCCGTCGAGGCTGCCCCACCCGCCCCTTCGCTGGGGGAACTCGCCCTGCCAGACCGCTCGCAACACGGCGACGGCCTCGCGGAACCGCTCGCTCCGGCGGTCCCGGTCGACCCCGAAGGCATCGTACTCGGGGTCACGGTCACCCGTGGCGACGCCGAGCACGAGCCGGCCCGCGGCGAGCCGGTCGAGCGACGCGGCCGCCTTGGCGACGTGCAGCGGATGACGCAGCGTGAGGACAACGCTGGCGGTCCCGAGCGCGACGGTGTCGGTGTGGGCGGCGGCGTAGCCGAGCCACGTCCACGGGTCGAACGTCTGCCCGCGGTCCCGAAAACGGGGCCACGCCATCGGGACGTCACGCGCCCACAGCGCGTCGAATCCCAGTTGTTCGGCGTGGCTAGCCAGTGCCATCTCGCGGGCCGGGTCGGGGGTCGATCGCCGGACCCCGGTCAGGGGAAACCCTAGCCCGATGGTGAGCTCGCCGTCGTCGAGCAGCCGCTCGTAGCCAGGTCCGAAGTCGGTCACAGCACGCGGAGCCGGTACCCCTCGACGGCGGTCTCGTCGCGAACCCGGCCGGTCTCGACGGCGACCTCAAGCAGTTCGGCGACGAACGCTTTCGGCACTTCGATCCCAATGAAATCACCGACGTCGCTGCCCGGGACGGTGAGTCGAGCCATCGTTTTCTCGGTGCCGAAGTCGTTGTAGATGCTGCCGACCTGCTCGCCACTGCGGTAGAGCCGGAGCGTCACGTCCGTCGCCTCGAGTTCGTCACAGTTCACCTCGAACACGCGGTCGGCGGCCTCGACACGGGCGAGCAGCCGGCCGTCGTGTTCCGTCACGAGTGTCTCGATGTCCTCCATACTCATTGTACGGCCGTGATGGACGTAACCGTGCGGGCTCCGGCGAGCGATTGCCGTTCGACGGTCAGTCCGGCTCGTCGGTGACCACCTCGGGGTCCATCGTCCCGGTCACCTCGATGGTGACCTCGGTGTTGCTGACGCGGACGACGACCCGTGGTTCGGCCGTCGTCTCCGCGACGACTTCGTCGTTCGTATCGTAGAGCCGGGCGGTCAGCGTCAGCTCGATCGTGGTCTCGACGGTTTCGCCGTCCGTCGGTGCCCGGAAGTCTGCTCGCTCGTAGGGGCCTCCTCGACGACCGTTGCAGTTCCGAGGTCCGTGTAGGTCCGTGAGGCGTCCGGTTCGTCGGGCACCGAGAGGTCATCACGCTCGATGAGGGTACTTGTGCTGCCCTCGTGGGTCGCATCGATACGGATGCTCGCCTTGCCGAGCGTCGTCGTGGCCCCTTCCCACGCGAGGGTCACTTCGGGGCTGAGCCGCACGTCGTACACCCGGCCATCGCGGGTCTCCGCGGCAGCGCGCTCCGTCTCGAACGACGCAGCCATAGTCGTACCAGTCCCCGCCGTAAGCAGCGCAGCCACGCCACCGGTCCTGGCAACGGCGGCCCCTGCGGCTCCGACGAGCGTCCGGCGACTGATGGTGATCGGTTCGCTCATGCGGTCGGCCCTAGCACGAGGGCGACGGAGAGCCCCCTCACGAACTGCTTCGGACATTGAAGTACTGGCTCGATTGAAGTGGCCGGGCCAGGTACCGGTGGGTATGCCACGGGCACGACTCGCGGTCGACCTGCCGGCCGACTCCTGGATGGGGGCGCTCACCCGAGAGTTCCCCGCCGTCGACTGGCGGCTCACGGCGACGATGCCACTTGGCGACGGGGTCGGACGGGCGACACTGCTCGCCGAAGGCGGCGACCGAGACTCGGCCATCGCTGCACTCGCCGCTGCCGACCCGGTGACGGACGTGACGCCACTCGATGACGGTGCCGGCGCGACGCTGGTGGCGTTCGAGACGACAGAACCGTTCCTCCAGGGGCCATTGCGCGAGGCCGATATCCCGTTTGAACCACCGCTGGTGGTCACGAACGGCGTGGCCCGGCTGACGGTGACGACCGACGACGATCGGCTGTCGACGCTTGGCGACGCGCTCCGTGAGGCGGGCTATCGGTTCGATCTCGAGGCCGTCCACACGAGCGTCTCGGCAGCTGGTCCGCTCACCGACCGTCAGGAGACGGTGCTTCGCGCGGCCGTCGAGGCCGACTACTACGCGTCACCCCAGGGGACCGACCTCGCGACGCTGGCCGACGACCTCGGCGTGGCGAAGTCATCGCTGTCGATGACGCTCCGTCGCGCCGAGCGGGCGCTTGCCACCCGCTATCTCGAAGACCGCGACCTCGTCGACCGGCTCTCGACGCCGGCGTGAGACGTGCGGACCGATGGCTGGTCGCCGACGTGGGCGGCGCGAACCGGGCGGTGCGCGCGTCTGTTTCCACTCCGCACCGTCGCTACTCGTCCACGTGATTCACCCGTACCGTGAGCGTTCCGTCGAACCGCCAGGTCGCCGTTGGTGATGCACGATCGAACCGTGACGGAACGTCGATCATCGCCTCATCGAACTCGTAGCGTACCTCGTCGCCGGCCATTAGCTCGGCGGCGAACTCTTGTAGCGGCGCCGGGACCGGTGCGACCTCGTTCGTCTCATCGTCCGCGTCGTCTGGTGTCATACCCCCGCTTGGAGTGCCACGACAAAGGGTTGCGGGGGCGCCCGACGCTATCAAGGCGCGCCCGCCGCTGTCTGAGTGATCGACTCGGTCGCGCTGGACGCGCTGTCTGATACAAAGCCTCGCAGCTCCGTTCGGTCCTCGCCGATTGCCCGAAGACACAGTTACACAACGCAAAGTCGTGGCTGCGCTCGGGTAGCTTACTCTTCAGCGACGGGTGAGGCACTGCCGGCGTGCTCTTCGGGCGAGCGCTTGCGGCAGTGGACTTGCTGTGTCTCGGAAAACGACCGATCATCGATGGATTGTGCACAGCCCTCGTCGGCGATGGGACAGCGCGTCCGGAACTTACAGCCGGAGGGGGGGTCGATCGGTGAGGGGACGTCGCCCTCAAGAACGGCGCGGTTGCCGTGGGCATCGAGGTCGGTCGACGGGATGGCCTCAAGCAGCGCGTCGGTGTAGGGGTGCTGGTGGCGCTCAAAGATCTCCTCGGTCGTCCCACGCTCCATAATCTCTCCGAGATACATAACGGCGACCCGGTCACAAAAGTAGCGGACGACACTCAGGTCGTGGGTGATGAACAGAAACGTAAGGTCGAATTCGTCTTGCAGGTCGTCGAGCAGGTTGAGGATCTGCGCCTGGACGCTCACATCAAGCGCGGAGGTGGGCTCGTCGGCGACGATGAAGTCGGGTTCAACCGCGAGCGCCCGGGCGATGGCGACACGCTGCCGTTGGCCGCCAGAAAACTCGTGAGGGAAGCGGTCGAGCTGGTCGACGGAGAGCCCGACACGCTCGACGAGCTCGGCGACTCGTTCGTTCCGCTCTCCCCGGGAGTCGCCGATGTCGTGGACCTCGAGCGGCCGGCGGATGATATCGCGAACCCGGCGGCGAGGATTCAGGCTCGCGCCGGGGTCCTGGAAGATGACCTGGATCTGCTTGCGGAGCTCGCGCATCTGACTCGTCGAGGCGTTGTCGATGCGCTCGCCGTCGTAATGGACCTCGCCAGCGGTCGGCTCGAGCAGTCCGAGCACCGTCTCGCCGAGCGTGGACTTCCCACAGCCAGACTCACCGACTAGCCCCAGAGTCTCGCCGGGGTCGATGGCAAAGCCACGACCCGACTGACTCGTCCTCCCGGACGGAATCCAGCCTC
>CAYZJQ010000127.1:0-7209 GCA_964478805.1 uncultured Halobacteriales archaeon
CAGAGTGCGTGGCTTCGGACCACGTTGCCGGGGGTTCAAATCCCTCAGGGCTCGTCCCGCTCGATGGTAGTTAGGATTCGCCGGATAGCAGCCTCGCGCGCATGAGCTGGACGGTGATTCCAAACCAGTGTCTGCCCCCGAGAACGGCGGAGCCGTCCCCCTCGCAGGTTCTCTCTCCCGTGCCACGCTTGCCCATCCGCTGGGCGGGTCAACAGCTCAAGCGGTCGGTCACAACACGGCATATCATCGTTAGCATGGATATCCCGAGCCCACAACGACACGGCCAGCCCCTTTCAGAGTCTGAATCGATTAAACGGTGTGGTGACTGGCACACAGCCCCTCGCCAAGAGTTCTAGATGGGGCACATGATCGAGACTACTCAACTGCCGACACGTATCCGGCCAGAACTCGTCCGGTACGTCGTCGTGGACGAGCGAGACGCAACCCAAGACAGCTCGACGCTCTCGGCATCGAGTGAAGGCCGCACATCGACTGCCGAATAGCCAGGGTCCGACCGTGACCCAACTGTGGCCACAGGGCGAAGCTCAGACACGAAAGCCCGCGATTGTCTACCTGCGCTTAGAGCCAGCGAACCACAGACCAGGCTCGAGAAGGGCTATCCTGGATACTCTGACGTTGTAAGGAGAGGCGAACCCTCCGCTAGAAGCGTGTATCTATCGAAAACTCCAGGCTAGACATCTCCAGTGACGGGCGTTGCGGGTAACTGTGCAGGTTCATACGCGTGAACGACCGCACGCGGGCGTGTCGCGGCCGTTTAGAACAGGCCCGGTGCGAACATCTCAGAACGGTAGCCAGTCGTAAGGGTAGTTGAACCGCCCGACAGTGCCACCCTTACATTTGGAGACGAGTGCATCTCTCAACGTTCGGAGATGAATTCGAGGCCGCACCGGGGACGGAGGTGCCCGTCTTGCGCCCGGACCAGGCTGATTACGCCGGTTGCGCCGCTGTGCGACAGCGACGGTAATGCCCCGACGGGCACTCGTCTAGCTCCGAGTAGCGGCTCATACACTGTTCTAGCGGCGCATTCACCTGCCCTTACACGGCAGGAGCTGCAACGAACGGGTCGAAGCGGTGCTCACAGGGCGTATACGCGTGAAAGCGGAGTTAGACTGCAGGCCCGACCGCACGGTTGTCGTCTCGGCCTCACTGGCAAGCCCCCGGCGAGGGCAGGCCCAGTGCTGGCGGCTGGCGGCGTCGGTCGTGCGACGCGGCGACCGGGGGCTGGTGACCACGGCCCACACTCTCGGGGACATCGGGCGTCATACGGAGGATAAAACGGTCGCAGAGGTGCCCGCTGGTGGATTGTCCATGCGTCTGGTGCAGGGTCGGCGATGCATAGTGCGCAGAGAGGGGAGATCGCCGACGAAGATCTGTGACCTGGACGGGGGCACCGACGGTCGGTGAGTGCGACAAACAGGGTACACGCAGCAGCGCGACACAACGACTGGCCGGTGGCGTCTCGACCGTCTGACTCGCGACCTACAGTTCCTCACGCACCAGGCGCGAGGCGTTGGTGATGGCACCGACCGAAGAGAGATGTGCAGCTCCGATGCTGGCCTTCGCGGCGCGAGCGGGGGCGCCACGGAGCACGGTCGGGCCGACCTGCGCGACGGCACCGTCGCCAACGGTGACGACCCATCCTGGCGAGTCGAACGTGTAGCGGTCGAGCCGTGGCTCGAAGCCACCGGTGCCCTTGCGGTCATGCTCGACCAACGCGGCGATGTTGGCGGCCGCAACACGCCCCTCTCGGAGTGCGGATTGTGCGGCCGCCGGGACAGTCGCCCCTTCGCCGTCAACCACACGAGCGGCGTCGCCGACGAGGAAGGTGCCGTTTCGCTCGCGCAGTGTGGCGCGCGTTGCGGGCCGTTCCCCGCCGAGGGCGTCGGAGCCACGGATACCGCCCGTCCAGACGAAGTCGTCGTAGCCGAGGTCTTCGCCGGAGTCGAGCGTGACGGCATCGGCGTCGGCCCGTTCGACAGCAGTGTTGGTGCGCACGTCGATGCCGCGCTCGTCGAGTTCTGTGCGGACGGCCCGTTGGAAGTCCGCGCGGAAGCCAGGGGCGACACTGTCGGCCATCTCGAGAAGGACGACCTCGGTCTCATAGCCGGTCTCATCGGCCAGTGCGGCGAGTTCACCCGCGACCTGGACGCCTGAGAGCCCAGCACCACCGACGACAAAGCGGCCGCCCTCATTGGTATGGAACTCCGACCGGATACGGTCGGCGTGGGCGAGGCGCTTCAGCGGGAGAGCGTGTTCCTCGACGCCCGGGAGGTCGTAAAAAGCGGTCTCGGCGCCGAGACAGATGGCGGCGTAGTCGTACTCGATGGTCTCACCGGATCCGAGGGTGGCCACGCCGGCTTCGCGGTCGACGCTGGCGACGCGTGCCTCGACGACCTCAGTACGATCGAGCACCTCGGTCAGGGGGACGCGGATGACCTCCTCGACCTCGGGGCGTCGGATCGCACGGTGGAGTTCGTGCTGGACGAGATGATACGGCTCGTCGTTGACGATGGTGAGTTCAACGTCACGGGCAAGCGCGCGCTCAAGCCGTCTCGCGACGGTCAGCCCGGCGTATCCCGCACCGAAGACGGCAACGTGCATATCTTGGTTACGGATGAGCCCGGTTTATGTGTGCCGTCACCGGTGCGGGAGGATTGAAGTCGGGTGCGTCCCACGCTGACGCATGGCAATCGAGACGCCAGAGCGCGGCGTCGGCGAGGTGGGGCCGAACAGTCGGGTGGTGAACGTCGTCGGCGGGGAGCCAGTCACGCCAGCGGGCGACGACCACCCGATCATTGACCCGGGAAGTGGGGCGTCGCTCGGCACGGTCACGTACAGTACGGAGGCGGACGTGGACGCGGCGGTCGCAGCCGCGAGTGAGGCCTTCGAGTCATGGTCGCGCCGCCCGGTCGAAGAGCGGATTCAGCCGCTATTCCGCTTCAAGTCGCTGCTCGAAGAGCGCGTCGACGAGCTCGCCCACCTGCTCGCGAGAGAGCATGGCAAGACGCTGAGCGAGGCGCGTGGCGAGCTCCGGCGTGGGATCGAGAACGTCGAGACGGCCTGCGGGATGCCCTCACTAATGAAGGCAGGCACGGTCGAACACGCCGCACCAGGTATCGACGAGTCGGGGGTGCGCCAGCCACTCGGCGTGTTCGCGGCGGTCACGCCGTTCAATTTTCCGGGGATGATTCCGCTGTGGTTTCTCCCACATGCTGTGGCGACGGGGAACACGTTCGTGCTCAAGCCGAGCGAGCGTGTCCCACACACGCCGGCCGCGCTCGTCGAACTCGCACACGAAGCCGGCTTTCCGGACGGTGTGGTCAACCTTGTCAACGGCGACGCAACCGCGGTAAACGCGCTGTGTGACCACCCCGGGGTGGAGGGACTCTCCTTCGTCGGGTCGACGTCCGTCGCCAAGGCGGTGTACGAGCGTGCCGCGGCTGCCGGCAAACGTGTCCAGGCACAGGGTGGCGCGAAGAACCACGTGATCGTGTCCGACTCGGCGAACCTCGAGTTCGCCGCGGAACAGACGGTTTCGTCGGCATGTGCCTGCGCCGGTGAGCGGTGTCTCGCCAACGACACGGCGCTCATTCACGAGTCGGTCTTCGACGAGTTCGCCGACGCGGTCGTCACCGAGGCGGAGGCTGCCGAGGTGGGCTATGGCCCCGACGACCCTGACGTGGGCGCGCTTATCACGCCGGACCACGCCGAGCGGGTCGCCAGTCTCGTCGCCGACGCTGAGGCCGCCGGCGCGTCGATACTCGTCGACGGCCGTGGCGTCGAGGTTGCGGGCTACGAAGACGGGACCTACATGGCACCGACCGTACTCGCGGACGTGACCCCCGAGATGCGTGTGGTCACGGAGGAGACGTTCGGGCCTGTGCTCTCGCTCGTGCCGGTCGCCGAGTTCGACGAGGCGCTCGCAACGCTGAACGACAGCGAGTTCGGCAACGCCGCGAGCCTCTTTACCGAGCGCGGCCGCGAGGCACAGCGGTTCCGCCGTGAGGCCGATGCCGGCAACCTGGCCGTGAACGCTGGCACTGCTGCGCCGATGGCCTTTTTCCACTTCGGCGGTCAGAAGGCCTCGTTCTTCGGTGACCTCCACGCCCAGGCGGACGATGCCGTCCGGTTTTACACCGATGAGACCGTGTACATCGAGCGATGGCCAGACGCCGGGTGAATCAGAACAGCGCCTCAGACTCGTCGCGGAGCCGAGCGGGACCGCCGACCTCCCAGACGCGTGTCGGGACGAGCTCTGCGATCCGTGATTCCACGCGATCGACGTGCTCGGCGGTCGTGTTCACGTATACCGACGCGCCCGTGTCCGTCGAGTAGTACGCGGGGACCCCCGCCTCGCGGAGGTCGCGAACGGCCTCGAAGACCTCGAGCGTCTCGGGCTGCCAATACACCCAGCCCGCGGGCCCAGTCATCGTCGTTGCGGCCAGGGAGAGCGAATCGTGCTCGGCCAGTTCGAATGCCGTCTCGAAGGCCCCCTCGCGCAGGGCGGTCCGCATGTCGGCGATCTGGCCGTGGATGTGCGCGAGCCGCGCCTCGAACATATGTGAGTCCTCGGCCTCCCGGTGTGCCTCTTCGGTGTGTTTGAACGCTGGCACCTCCGCGGCGATGATCCGCAGATCCTCTTCGAGCGGCGTCTCGATGCGGTGAGAGCGGCAGTCCGCGTCGCTGGTTCCGGCATCGAGCTGGGAGAAGCCCCCCGTCACGGCGCGGGCGGCCGAGGAGGAGCCGCGACGGGCGACCGTCGAGATCTCAGGCAGCGACAGGTCAAGATCGGTCGCGCCGACAAGCGCCATCGCCGCGGCCGCAAACCCCGACGACGAGGAGCCGAAGCCGATGTTCGTCGGGAAATCGTTCTCGGAGTGGAAGCGAACGGCGTGGTCGAGACCCGCACGGTCACGGACGTGGTCCACCACTGCGAGTACGCGTTCGCGCCCGCGCCCGGTCACCCGTTCTCCGTCAATGACGAGTTCGTCTTCGCCGAGGTCTGGATCGAATTCGGCAGTCGTCGTGGAGTGGGAGGGCGCGGTACAGACGCTGATGGAGTCGTGGTAGGGGTAGCGCAGCTCCGCGTCGCGCATCCCGTGATACTTCACGAGCCCCTGGATGGGGTGGGCCGTCGCGGTCGCTTTCATGCGCGGAGGGGCGGCCGTGCCGTGCTTAAAACGTCCGGGACGCGCCACCGACGAGGCTTAGTGGTAACGGGTCGAATCGTGACCAATGAGTGAGACCGACGAGGGCGTGGCGGCGAGTCAGGCCTCGAAGGCGAGCCCGTGGCCGCTGTTCGTCGCGCTCGGCCTTGCCGTCGGCGAGGTGGGCGTGTTCATGGGGTTGTATCCGGTCGCGGTCGGCGGCCTCCTCCTGTTCGTCGGGAGCGTCGCCGGGATCGTTCAGGAAGCCGGCTACAGCGAGCGGCCGTGGAAGCTACTCGCCGTGCTAGGCGGGCTCCTCGTCGCCATCGGAGCGTGGGTCGTGACGACACAGACCGGTGTCGACGCCACGGCCGTTCTCGCAGCCGTCGACTCGACGGACACTATTGTCCTCCGCGGCTTCTCTATCGCCGCAGCGGGCGTCATCGCGCTGGCGGGCAGCGCAGCGGGCGTCACCCTCGTTGACGATGACCCGTTTGCCGCCTGAGCCGGGCGAAGCCGTAACCTCTTAATCGCGGTGGGCCAACCTCCGGATATGAACATAGGGAGTTTCGACCGGGAGACCCTCTTGGACCTGGTCGTCAATGCCATCCCGCTCGTGATGATGGCGTTCTTCATCGTCGTGTTCGCCGTCTTCAATCCGTTCGGCTCGGATCCGGCCAGCACGGCCATTCAGTTCAGCATCGTCATCGTCACCTTCGGCGCGCTGTTTTTGCTCACGTACTACTCCGGCCGGGCCATCTCGCGTGCTGAAGCGGAACTGGAAGAAGAGCCGGAGGCGTACGCGGAGCCGGAGGCAGCCGCAGCCAACCTCAACGAGGCCGTCGTCGACGCTGATGGCGAGACTGGCGGCGAGCCACGCGACGACGAGGAGTCGGCGTCCTGACGCGGTGGATGGTCTCGGCGAACCCGCCGCCGTGACCCGGGAACACAACCTTTCTTATGGCGGAGTGCTAGGTCCGAGGTATGGCAGGAGAACAGCTCGCGCTCACGGTCCTCATGGGTGTCTTCTTGATCGGAGTCGTCGCCCTCCTCACCCGGATGGAGGACCTGCGCAGCTACACGCCGCTGGCCGGTGGCAGCGCTGGCTACGGTGACGAGACGGTCACGGCACACAAGCCGTCAGGGCTGATCCGCTGGCTCACGACGGTCGACCACAAGGATATCGGCATCATGTACGGCCTCTACGCCGTCATCGCCTTCGTCTGGGGCGGACTCGCGGTCATGCTCATGCGCGTTGAGCTCGCAACCCCAGCGATGGACGCCCTCTCTGGGCTCGGTGGCCCCGCATTCTACAACGGCCTGCTGACGAGCCACGGCATCACGATGCTGTTCCTGTTTGGAACGCCCATCATCGCGGCCTTTGCGAACTACTTCGTCCCGCTGCTCATCGGCGCGGACGACATGGCGTTCCCGCGGATCAACGCCATCGCGTTCTGGTTGCTGCCGCCCGCGGCGCTGCTCATCTGGGCCGGCTTCTTCCTCGAGCCGATTACCGGCGGCGCCGTCCAGTCGGCACAGACCTCCTGGACGATGTACACGCCGCTGTCGGCCGAGCAGGCCAACCCCGGCGTCGACCTGATGCTGCTGGGGCTGCACCTCTCCGGGGTCTCGGCGACGATGGGCGCGATCAACTTCATCGCCACCATCTTCACCGAGCGCGACGACTCGGTCTCCTGGGCGAACCTCGACATCTTCTCGTGGACGATGCTCACCCAGTCGGCGCTGATCCTCTTCGCGTTCCCGCTGCTGGGCAGCGCCCTGATCATGCTCCTGCTGGACCGCAACCTGGGTACCACGTTCTTCGCCGTCGAGGGCGGGGGCCACCTGCTGTGGCAACACCTGTTCTGGTTCTTCGGCCACCCCGAGGTGTACATCCTCGTGCTCCCGCCGATGGGGCTGGTGAGCTACATCCTGCCGAAGTTCTCCGGCCGGAAGCTGTTCGGCTTCAAGTTCGTCGTCTACTCCACGCTGGCGATCGGCGTCCTCTCGTTCGGCGTCTGGGCCCACCACATGTTCTCGA
>CAYZJQ010000128.1:0-7207 GCA_964478805.1 uncultured Halobacteriales archaeon
GTTCGGCCACGCTCCCGAGCAGCAGGCGGTTGAGCCCGCCGCGGCCGTGGGTCCCCATACAGACGAGATCCGCGTCACACCGCTCGGCGTACTCGACGATCTCACGGGCTGGATTGCCTTCGAGCATCGTCCGCTCGGGCTCGCCGTCGGCCTGTTTTGCGGCCGCTTCAAGCGCGTTTTCACCCTCTTCACGGAGCATCTCAGCGACACCCTCCCAGGAGGACTCCATCGGCAGGTTCGCGACCGCACTCGAGTTGACGACGTAGACGAGTTCCAGTGTCGCTCCGTGGATCTCGGCCAGCGAGCCGGCGTGTGCGACGACGCGTTTCATCCCCGGTGAACCGTCCGTCGGGACGAGGACCCGGTCGTACATGTCAACGTATGACACGCGCGAGAGTATAACCGTTACCCGCCCGACCCCGACAGCCGGACCTCGCGCACATCGCTCACGCCGGCCCGGCGGACGACGGCCCGGACGGGGTCGCGCACGCCGACGAGATTGGGGCTTGCGCCGTCGAGCACCTGCAGCCGGGCCGGTCGGCCCGACTCGACGAGACCATACTCCTTTCCGGCGATGGCGGCTCCGTTGCGCGTTGCCGCCCGGAGCAGTGTCGGGGCCGCAAGTGAGGAGTGTTTCGCCGCGAACTCTAGCTCCCGGAACATGTTCGGAGCGTTGAGCATCACGTTGTCCGTTCCCAGCGCGAGCGTCGTCACGGCGGCGAGCTGGTCGAGATCCGGGAGCCCGACATTTGTGACGAGATTCGAGCGCGGACAGCAGACGATCGGGGTTTCGCGCTCGCGGACGCGGTCGAGTTGGTGAGGCTCGATGTGGACCATATGGACGAGAAAGTCCGGGTCGAGATCGAGGGCGCCGTCCACGTCGGCGCTGTCGCGCTCGCCAGCGTGGATGCCGAACAGTTTCCCAGCCGCGCGCGTCGCGTTGCGCTCACTGCCGAACTCGCCGTCGCGCGCGCCGCTCGCGCCGAAGCCGTCGGCGGCCTCCATCGCCGCCACCCCTCCGCGGCCGAGGACGACAGGGGTTACCGGGCTCTCGGCCGTCGCCTCGTAGAGCCGCTCGACTCCCTCAACGCCGCCCTCGCGGAACTCGAGAAACGCCGCCGTCCCGCCTTGGTACATGTAGTTCACCGATTCGCGCATTGCGGCGACCATCTCCGCCCGAGATGTCTCGCGCAGCAGTCGGTGTTTCAGCCCGTCTGGCGGCGCGACGAGTTCGTCGAGCGAGCGTCCACGGCCCGCCTCCTTGGCGACCGAGTCGCCGATGTGCGTATGGGCGTTGACGAACGCCGGCAGGATCCAGTCCGTCGAGTCGGTGGCACACGCTTCAACGGCTGTAATCTCGCCGTTTTCGACGACGACTCGCCCCTCGACCGGCTCGAACGCCCGGCCCCGGAACACGATCCCCTCCAGCGTATACGTGGCCCCCTCGCTCATGCGCCGTACTCGTCGAGCGTCTGGTGGACACCCTTCCGGACGTCGACGACGAGCGCGTCGAGATCAAGCCCGAGCACGTTTTCGGCGGCCGTTCCGACCGCGTCGGTGGCGTCGGCCGGCGTGTAGACGCCGAGCCGCCACTGTTCGTGTTGTGCCGCTCGAAGCGCGGCGACGAGCGTGGACTGTGAGCCGAGCCGCCGGACCTCGCCGTTAACCACCACCTGCGTCGAGGATTCCTTCATCGACGGCTCTCCGGGGACATCGAGGATGACCTCACTCGGGTCGACGCCGGCCCGCTCGGCGATCTCGCGCTCGGACTCGACGACGGTCGCGTGGTCTGCCTCGATGAGGTCGTCGGGTGCGTCGGCGTACTCCGCCCAGACGGCCCGTTTGAACAGATCGCGGTCGTCGAGCCGGCGGGCGTACTCGGGGGCGTGATCGCGTAGTGCGACCATCAGGTCGTGGTCGTCCCACCGTCGAAACTCCCGTGGAGAGACGACCGCGCCGGCGAGGTCGTCGGCTGCGCGCCGGAGCATCGCCTTCGAGATGCGCGCGACGTGGTGGCTGTAGACGGTCGGGTTCATCAACGCCCGGGCGAGCAACAGCGACTCCGCGGTCTGGACGTTCCCCTCCGCGAGGACGAGGTCCCCGCCTACGTACCGGAGTTCACGGACGAGGCGACCGTGGTCGATCGTGCCATACGGAACGCCAGTGTGGTGCGCGTCACGCACTAGGTAGTCCATCCGGTCAACGTCGAGTTCGCCTGAGACGAGCTGGCCAAGTTCGCCGTCGCCGGCCACGAGATCCGCGACCCGTGCGGGGTCAAGGTCGTTGCGGACCAGCACGCGCTCGACCTCACCGCCCTCGATGAGGTCGTGGACGTCGTCGTGGGACTTCCCGAGGTGGCGCTCGAGTACCGCCTCGGTGTTGTGCGAGAAGGGCGTGTGCCCGATGTCGTGAAGCAGCGCGGCGGCACGCACCCGCTCGGCCTGGCGGCCCTCAACCCCCAAGTGCGATAGCGCCCGGTTGGCGAGGTGGTAGACGCCCAGCGAATGCTCGAACCGGGTGTGGTTTGCGCTCGGATACACCAGCGCGGCGGTTCCGAGCTGGCTAATGCGCCGGAGACGCTGGACCGCCGGCGTGTCGAGCAGCGCCTCTGCGACCCCCTCGACGGTGATGTGGTCGTGGACGGAGTCTTTGATGGAACTCACGGCCACCACCCGCGAGCGGCTGTGGTCGTGGTCATTACCCCGGCTTGACCGGCCGCGACCAAAAACTGTCGTGTGCGAGCCGTCGGGGCCAGCCCTGGTCGGTGGAGTTTAGCGGGGCAGGGCCGCTGGATCCGGTATGGACGCCATGCCACGACTCGGGTTCGGGACGTACAACCACGAAGCTCGCGAGGCCTGTATCGAGGCGGTCGAGACCGCCCTCGCGGTCGGCTACCGCCATATCGACACCGCACAGGGGTACGAGAACGAAGCGTACGTCGGCGCGGGGCTCGCCCGCTCACCGGTCGCTCGCGAGGACGTGTTCCTCGCCTCGAAGCTTTCGACCGACAACCTCGGGTACGACGACGTGATCGAGACGACGGAGGCGAGCCTCGACCGCCTCGGCGTCGACCGCCTCGACCTGATGTACGTTCATTGGCCGCTTCACAGCTACGACCCCGAGGCGACGTTGCCCGCGCTCGATGAACTGGTCGACCAGGGGCTCATCGACCATGTGGGCGTCTCGAACTTCGAGCCACAGCAGCTGGCGACGGCGCGTGATATCCTCGACGCGCCGCTCTTTGCCAACCAGGTGGAGTGTCACCCGCAGCTCCCACAGCGGGCGCTCCGAGCGGACGCCCGCGAGCATGATTACCACCTCGTCGCCTACTCACCGATCGCCCGCGGCGAGATCTTCGACCACCCAGCTATCGCGGCGATCGCCGAGAAACACGACGCGACGCCGGCACAGGTGTGTCTCGCCTGGCTGCTCGCACGCGACTGTGTCCCCATCCCCAAGGCGACCGGCGACCATATCCGCGAGAATTACGGAGCCGTGTCGGTTGAGCTCGACGCCGCCGACCTCGATCGGCTCGACAGCATCGAGGCGCGCCACCGTGTTGTCGACTTCGATACGGCCCCCTGGCACGCGGCCGACTGAGCCCGGACACCACCCTTTTCCACCGGGACCACCCGGGACCGGTATGTCATTCCTGCCTGCCGGCCAGCTCTCACCCACCGAGCTGTTCAACCTGCTCGGTCAGTACAGCCCGCTTGTCGCCGACCTCGTGCTGTTCGGGGTGGTGATCGCTGTCGTCTACCTCGTCGGTCGACTGGCCGTGGTCCCTTTCCTCACGGGGGTCGTCCGGGCTCGAAACCGGAACAACCCGACGCTCGTGACGGCAACCGAGACCTATCTCGCCGTCGTGCTTGTGGGTGTCGCCGTCTTCGCGGGCCTCATCGCGACGGGCCAGGCAAGCGTCGTGGTAGGGACGGACTCGGCGATTGTCGTCGCGGCGCTCACCTTTGCCTTCGGCGTCGCCGGCCAAGAGGTGTTCGGCTCGCTCATCTCGGGATTCTTCCTCGTTGCGGACCCGGATTTCAATGTCGGCGACTGGATCGCCTGGCCCGGCGGCCAGGGGACCATCGAGGCCGTCGACTTTCGGGTGACCAGGGTCCGCACGCCGGACAATGAGACGGTCACCGTGCCGAACACCGAGCTGACGACGAACGCGCTCACACGGCCGTTCGGCCGAGACCGCTACCGCATCACCGAGCAGGTCCACGTCGACTACGCGGAGGATACCGAACACGCACTGATGGAGCTGCGCCAGGCTGCCGAGGCCACCGGCCCCGTGCTCGCGGACCCGGCGCCGACAGCCCGTATCGTCGAGTTAGGCTCCGGGTTCGTCACCCTGCAGGCGGAGTTCTGGGTGGCGGATCCCGCGACAAGCGGTCTGGTCGACATCCGCTCGGACTTCCGCCGCCGAGTCAAGCGCCGGTTCGACGCGGAGGGAATGACGCTCGCACCACCGACCAACCAGCGGCTCACGGGCTCGGTCACCGTCGAGGGCGACACCCAGCCCGCCGACTGACCACCCCACGAGGGCCACGGTTTTGTCACCGCCGGCCCTGTCGTGGGTATGTACCTCGCAGACGAGGCGTGGCCCGACCTCGAGAGCTACTTCGCGTCGGAGTCACTCGCGGTTGTGCCACTCGGCTCGACCGAACAGCACGGCCCACACCTTCCTGAATCGACCGACCACGTCATCGCAGAGTCGCTCGCCCGCGAAGCGGCTGCCCGCTCCGGCTACCTCTGTACGCCCACGGTAAACGTCGGCATCTCTCAACACCACCGACAGTTCCCAGGGACGATGTGGGTGAGCCCGGAGACGTTTCGGGCGTACGTTCGCGAGCTGACCGAGAACCTCACCTACCACGGAATCGACCGCGTCATCTACGTCAACGCCCACGGCGGCAACGTCGATGCCCTGCGCGAGGTGGCCAAGCAGCTCCACGCCGAGGAGACCTGTTACGCGCTCGAGTGGATGTGGAACGAGTCGATCCCCGAGCTGGTCGACGAGCTCTTCGCACACAACGGCCCCCACGGTGGCCCGAAGGAGACGGCGATGCTGCAACACCTCACCGACCTCGTCCACGACGACCGGCTGGCCGACGCCCGTGACGGCGGCATCCCCGACTTCGACGCGTACGTCGCCGGCGCGACTGACACCGACGGCCGGCCGCCGATGGTCAACGGCGCACGTACCTTCTTCGACGCGCATGATAACAGCGACAACGGTGTCTTCGGCGATCAGACCGACGCTACTGCGGAAAAGGGCAAACGGCTGTTCGAGGCCGCGACCGAACAGCTCGTCGAGCTGTGTGAGTGGCTTGCCGCCCGCGATACCGAGGAACTACTGCCCGCCGCGCGGGTCTGAGGGTCCGACGGCAGAGTTTAGTCCCGCGGCCGGAACAGACCTGTCGGCGAGCCCGTCAGTCGTCGGACGGCGGCCTCCGACTCAGGGTTGTGGCTCACCTCAAAGCATGAGGCACTCGCCGTCGCCGACGTGTTCTCTCACGAGTACATCGACACCGCTCTAGGTTGCGTCATCGAGACGAACGGTCTGCAGCGGAGACGGCGCACAACTCAGGCGGCCGTACGCCCTGCCGTGACGCGACTCATCGCGCGTAGAGCTTCTGGCCGAGCAGCGCGTCGCCGCGGACGCCGTCGGCAGGGGTGATCGCGACGTATGGACGTGCAACCGGCCCGAACACGTCGACCACGCGGCCCACGTCCTCGAGTGATTCGTTGAGGGCACCCGCCCCGATGTCGGGAGGGTCATCACCTGGGAGCCGACAGACGACGAGCCCCTGTGGCGTGGCGACGACCGCGCCGAGCCGCCTCATGCGCGCAACGCGCCGAGGTAGGCGGCGACGGCCCCGAGCAGGTCCGACTTGCCGGCATCGTCGGCGTTCTGCACTAACACGCGGCCACGCGCCTCGTATTCGCGGGGATAGGTCACGTCACGTTCGATCACGGCGTCGTAGCCCACCTGCTGGACGGCCTTGGCGATCTCATCGACCGTCGGCTCGGGGACCGCGACGTTGAGCGGGACGCGACGCCCCTCCGCCCGGGACAGTTCGGCGTCGAACTGCGCGGGCCACAGCACGTTCTCGACCATACCGGCGTCTGTCGGCACGCGCATATACCTCTTGTCGAACGCGCGCCACTGGCCCACCGGGCGGCGCCCGGCGCCGTCGCCACCGGCTCCGAGCGATTAAAGTCAGGTTGTCCTAATCATACGCTAGTAGGATTCAGATGGACGCAGTCCCAGCCCCCGACGCAACGCTGCTCGTCGTCGGCGGGACGACCCGGACGGCCGCCATCGAGGGGATCAGCGCCGCTGGCGCCGACCCGGCCGCGATGGCCCACACGCCGAGTGCCGACCTCGAGATCGTCACCTACGGTCGGCCGGTCCGCGCGCCAGTCGTCCCCGTCAGCCCGACCGGTTGTCCAACGCCCGCTGTCGTCACCCGTGCCGTCCGCGAGCTGGTGGGGGTCGAGACGGTCGCCGTCGACGCCGGCCTCGCTGGCCCGACGGCCGCGCCGACGATCGGGCTCGGCGGCGTGCCGGGTAGAGACGTCCGTGACCCGGTCCCCGTGGCCGATGCCGCCGCGCTCGTCGAGACGGCCAGCGACCTCGCGCGGGCGCTTCCCGGCCCACTGATTATCGGCGAGACGATCCCGGGTGGCACGACGACTGCGCTGGGGGTGTTGACCGCGCTGGGCGAGGCGGCCACGGTTTCCTCGTCGCTGCCGGCAAACCCCCTCGCCCGCAAGCGGGCGGTCGTCGCTGCCGCACTCGACGCGAGCGACCTCGCGGCCGGCGATCTCGCGGGCACGCCGGTTGAGGCGGTCCGCACGATGGGTGACCCCGTGCTCGCCGCCGTGCTCGGACTGCTCCGGGGAGCGGCCGCGTCGGACACCGACGTGACCCTCGCGGGCGGTACCCAGCTCGGGGCCGCGGCCGCGCTGTACCGCCACGACGGCGGCGCGGCCCCGCTTGCGCTTGCGACGACGAGCTTTGTCGCCGGCGATGATAGCGCCGACCTCCGGGGGCTCGCCCACAGCCTCGACGTGCCGGTCACCGTGACCGACCCCGGCTTTGACCGGCTCGACCACCCCGCCGCCGACGCGTACGTCCGCGGCGAGGCCAAGGAGGGCGTCGGCATGGGCGGGGCGCTCGCGCTGGCCGATGCCGCCG
>CAYZJQ010000129.1:0-7059 GCA_964478805.1 uncultured Halobacteriales archaeon
CGCCCGTCCCCATCGTCGTTGCCGCGCTCGCGGGCGCGCTCGGGATGGTGCTGACGGGGTGTCTCAAGCCCACCGAGGTGTACGACTCCGTCCAGTGGGACGTCATCGTCCTGCTCGCAGGCGTCATCCCGCTCGGCATCGCAATGCAGGAGACCGGCGGCGCCAATTACCTCGCGGAACTCGTCGTGCTCGCCGCCACCGCGTTACCCCCACTCGGCGTGCTCGCGCTCATGTACGTCGTCACCGCCGTGTTGACGAACATCGTCTCGAACAACGCCGCCGTCGTGCTGATGGTTCCCGTCGCCGCGCAGGTCGCGACAGACGTTGGCGCGAGCATGTTTGCGTTCATCCTCGCCGTGACGTTCGCCGCCTCGACGGCGTTCATGACGCCCGTTGGCTACCAGACGAATCTCTTCGTGTACGGCCCTGGTGGCTACCGATTCACCGACTACGTCAAGGTGGGTGCACCGTTGCAACTGCTCTTCGCCGGCGCGACGACGCTCGGCATCGCCGTGCTGTACGGACTGTGACGACGGAGCGAAACGGGTTTACGCGGGGTCGTGGTACGTAAATGCGAGGGACCGTGGGTTAGCCTGGTATACTTCGAGCCTTGGGTGCTCGTGACCTCGGTTCAAATCCGAGCGGTCCCATTTTACCCTTGGCTGCGAGCGTTTATATTGGAATGCGGGCCCAACCGTGGCCGATGGAACCACATCGCAAAGGTGAGCTGACCGAGGCAATCGTCGTGGCGGAATTAAAACGACGAGAGATCCCAGTCTCGAAGCCCATTGGAAACAGCGAACGATATGATCTCGTGGCAGAGTCAGAAGCAGGGCTCTGGCGGCTCCAGATAAAGACGGGACAAATCAAAGACGGAACCGTTCGGTTCCGAGGCACGTCGGTCCACACAAACTCGCAAGGACACACCCGAAGGCAGTACGAGGACGATGTCGATTACTTCGTTGTGTATGCCGATGAGCTGGAAAGCTTGTATCTGATACCAGAATCCGCGTTCGAAACCAAAATGTGGCTCCGTGTGACCAAGCCCGAGCGCGGCGACGGCCGCGTCAATCATGCCCGCGACTACGAATTCGACAGGAACTGGCCGCCAGAAGAGGGTGTTACCTCGCCGACCGGGCTGGATGATGAGATACTCGCGGCGCTGGAACAGCGGGGGGCCCGCGTATGGCTTCCAACGGGTACGCCAGACCACGTCGATGCACTGGTCGCGGCGGGGGAGACGCTCCGTCGTGTCCGGTTCGAGCGCGGCTGGCTCGTGGATGGACGAATCCGGTTCGACACCGGGGATAGGACCCGACCACCGGCGAAGGATGACCCGGTCGACGACGTGCTGGTCTATTGTGCCGAACTCGACGAACTGTACGCCGTTGCGCGCGACGAATACGACATGACCATCTCGTTGCGGGTCGCAGATGCGGCGAAGCCGGACTCACGGATCAACTGGGCTGAGGAGTACCGATTCACAGACCACTGGCCAACTTACACCGACTCGTAGCGCACGTCATCGCCGTCCACCACGGCCAGCGCCATCGGCGGCGTCCCCCACCGGAGGTGGTGCTCGGGGACAAGCGGGACGGGCACGGGCTGGTAGCCGCCCGACCGCATCGCCGAGACACCGCGGAAGCGGCCGACCTCGCGGTCGTCCTTGAACACCCGGAAGGAGCCGTTGCGGCGGGCGTAACGGTAGGGAAACTGGTCGTCCGGGCCGGGACAGGTGAGTGCGTCGACGGACGCGAGCGTCGTGACGGGGCGACGGTTCACCTCGAGGACGAGTCGCGGCGGGTCGCCCTCAGGCGCGGCCTCCTCGCGCCAGGCGAGTACGCGGTCGGCGCCTTCACGGGCGGTTTCGCCGGTTCGCGGAGTCGGCGAGGTCGCGCGGACGGCAGCGTAGCCACCGTCTGGCAGGCGGATGCGGTCAGGAACGTGGTAGAACTGGCGGAGGCCGTCGCGCGTTGCAGGCACGAACCGCGGCTCCGCGAGCACCTCGCGAACGCCCGAGGCGTCGGCTGCGGACGTGACGTAACAGACGGCGCGGTCGTGGCGCGCGGCGTGGGCAGCCCGCTCGACGAGCGCCGTTGGGTCCACGTCGACGGGTTCGATTGCCAGGGGACGGTTGTCGGTGACCGGGGTGGGGCCGGTCGTGACGGCTGGTGGGTCGCCGGCGTCGTCGCGGCGACGCACGCCACAGCCGCGGGCACGCAAGTCGGCAAGTACCGTATCGAGCACAGCGACGGTTGGGTCTCGAACGGCGAAAACCTGCCGTGTTCACGACCACCAACATTTATTCCGGAACACCATGCTACCATATACCATGAGCTACGGACGGGAACCGTCTGAGCGAACACCGGATTCGGAGAGTGAGGGGGGAGGACCGCTCGCCCGGCTGCGCCGGCATCTCGTCGAGTGGCCGGACCGGTGTGTGGAGATGCAGGTCGAGGCGCTTCGCGGGCGGGATTGACATCCACCCACGACTGAAGTCGTGGGCTTTCTCCTCGATTCTGTGTAAGCGGGCGACCGCTAACCGTCGAGGCGCACGGTGAGTACCGGTATCGTTGCCTTCCTGACGACAGCCTCTGTGACGCTGCCGATAAGATAGTGGTCCAGCCCGGTGCGGCCGTGGGTGCCCATCACCACGAGGTCGACGTCATGCTCGTCGATCCACTCGAGGATGACCGACTCGGGAGCGCCGGCCGCGACGTGACGAGCGACGGCGACACCGTCGGGGAGTGCCTCACCCGCGGCGTCGACGGCCGCAGTCGCCTGCTCACGCTGCGTCCGGGTCCACGCGTCGGGGGCGAGCCCGCTGGAGGGACTTTCGAAGCGGTTGCGCGTGTCAGCGACGGACAGCACGTGGACCGTGGCGTCGTAGGTGGTCGCCAGGTCGGCGGCGTGCGTGGTGGCGGCCGTCGCGGCGTCGCTCCCCTCGACCGGGAGCAGGATCGACTCGTAGGTCACAGGAAGCCCCCGGCGGCCATAATGAACAGTGCCAGCGAAATAACGCCAAACAGCCCACCAACGCCGACCTTGATCGTGTTCGTATCGAGCGCGTTCGATACGTACGGTGCGATCTGGCCGCCCGTCACGGTCGCTGGGACGGTGAACACGACCATGTTCCACGGCGTCGACGCAAGGTCGATGGCGTGGCCGCCGGGGACGAGGCCGCCACCAAAGACGTGGACGACAGAGGCGAGCACGGCCGTCAGCGCAACGACGATGTGGTTCGTCCCGATGGCGACCCGCACAGGCACCTTCGTGCCGAGCATCGAGACGATGCCGAGCTCGCCGACGCCGAACCCGGCGAGCCCCTGGAAGGTACCGCCGACGGCGTAGTTCGCGAAGCGGCGGGTGTAGCCGCCGCGAGTGTACTGGTAGTCGTCGCCCTCCTTGTCGACGCGGGTGACGGTACCGTCAGCGGCCGTTTCGACGCCCGCTGGCCCGAGTTTGTCGGCATCGTCCGGCAGCTCGCCGGCGCCGCCGTCGGCGACGGCCGGTTCGTCGGCCGGCGCTGCCTCGTCCGCTGAGTCGCCGTGACCGAGGTCGGCGTTGAACAGGAGATACGAGGCGGCGATGAGCGCCAGCCCGAGCAACAGGTGGAAGACGGGCTCGGGAATGACGAACGACAGCAGCGCGCCGGCGACGACGAACGGAACGGCGCCGCCGACGAGCGCGAGCGCGAGCCGACGGTCGACGAGCCCATACTGAATGAACGCAACTGCTGAACTCGACAACCCGAACGACTCGCTGATGAGCCCGACCTTCACCAGCGTCTCGGGGCTGAGCGCGACCGCAGCCCATGCGGCCGGGTCGAGACTCCCCGATGCGAGCACCGGGTAGATGAAAATCAGGAATGGCACGAACAGCGCGGAGCCGGAGATACCAACGGTGTTGACGACCGTCGCGCCCAGCAAAAAGAAGGGGAACAGCCACCAGTAGTCGAGCCAATAGCCAGTGCCACTTCCTGACGTCGGCGCGAAGAGGTAGACACCGGTGACGAACAGCACCGGCGCGGTGAGCACGAACAGATGCTGGTATTTCAGGAAGGAACGCTGGACGCGGTCCGAAGAAGGCGCCTCCATCAGCGCTCTCCTCCGGCATAGAGACCGCGGATTTGTGTGGTCATGTCGGCCCTCCATGGAGAAGGCGTCGGCTGTCGCTGTGCTGGGTAAGGTGTAGAACGAACGGATATGCCACGACGTTGTACCCCGTAGCTGCGTGCTGTGTAAATGTCTTATCGTTCGCGATGACCCTGCCGTCGTGTGGTTCCGAGGCTAATCGGTCAGTATTTTCATTCAAACAACGGAGACATTTGATTTAGCAACAAATACCGGAACAAAACGCCTGAACAATCGTTTTAATTCAGAGGTACGACGAACGAAATTGCACACATGAGGATCCAGAATACAAGACGCGAGGTGCTCAAGGGAATCGGTGGGGTTGCCGGCATCGCGGTGCTCGGCTCACGACGCACGAGTGCGCGGCCGGCCAAAGACCGCTTCGTCGTCGATACGTCGACCATGGAGCTGTCGGCGTTGTCAGGCATGGAGATCGTCTACGACTTCCGCAGTGTAACGCCCGACGGCGACGGGATCGAGTACGCAGTGGTACGCGGGTCGGAGTCGGCGATGCCGGACGAGGCGACGTACGCGCCGGACCTGACCATCGAGATCGAAACGCCACAACAGCAGACAATGGAGATGGACGCCCGCGAGGCCGCGGAGCCGTTCTATGACCTCCAGTGGGACAAACAGGAACAGTCAATCACGGAGGTCCACGACGCTGGCGTGACCGGTGCCGGTACTCGTATCGGTATCATCGACGACGGCGTCTTGGGGGCGAACCCAGAGCGGGACGTGGAGCATCCGGACCTTCCGCGGGTACGTGCGGACCTCTCAGCCAACTTCACGGACGACGGCAACGGCCCCGGCCCGCTGAACGACGACCATGGTACCCACTGTGCAGGGACGGCCGCAGCCGCCGCCAACGGGGCCGGGGTCGTGGGGATGGCGCCGGACGCCGAGATCGTCGACCTGCGCGTGTTCTCGGGCGAGGGGGCGAGTTTCGCGGACATCACTGCCGCGGTGCTCGTCGGCGCCGCCCCAGAGGGCGTGCCGGTGAACGTCGGCACCGCCGAGACCCCCGAAGTGTACGACGGCGCAGGGTGTGACGTATTGAATCTCTCGCTCGGCACCGGACCGCTGCCACCGACCGAGGGAGTGAAGACGCTGACGGCAGCACAGTCGGCGACCGCGCAGTTGGCGCTTGATTTCGGTGCGCTTCCGATCGCCTCCGCAGGCAACGACTCGACGAATCTCGACAGCGTTCCCGACGGGTTCGACGAGTCGGTCATCAACCTCCCGTCGGAGGCGGACGGCTACATGAGCATCGGCGCGGCCGGGCCCATCGGCTTCGGCTGGCCGGCCGGCCAGAATCCCAAGACGGTCGCCGGGTTCGAGGTATCGCGGGCACCTCGCGTCGAACTGCCGACAGAGGAGCCGGCGTTCTACACCAACTACGGTGCCGAGGGCGTCGACGTGACCGCTGGCGGCGGTAACGCTGATATAGCCGCGTTGAACGCACCGGACGGGCTGAACGCGCAGTTCGACCTCGTGTTCAACACCGGTATCGACAACCTCGATCCCGACGTGCCAGAGGACACCGTCCTCAACGAGTACGTCCCCGGCTACGTGTTCAAGGCCGGCACCTCCTTCTCGGCACCGAACGTCGCTGGCTTCGCGGCACTGCTCTACGGTGACCTCGACGCTCCGACGCCGGAAACGGTTCGCGACCGCATCGAGTCGACCGCACGGCCCGCGAACATCGGGCGCGCGGCCGAGACGACCGCGCCGGGACAAGAGCCAAACGTCGCGACCGACGACACCTTCGACGGCGACAAGCCGAGCAACCCCGGCAGCGTCCCCGGCCGCATCGACCCCGAGGAGTACCGCGGCGAGGGCCACATCGACATCCCGGCGGCGCTCGGCATCGACGATGAGGACGAGGAGGACGACGAAGACGGCGGCAACGGAAACGGGAACGGCAACGGGAACGGGAACGGGAACGGCAACTGAACCAATACAAGCGGGACGACACCACTTTTGCCCCGCCACGCGAACGTTCTTATCCGGTGGCGCACAACGATCCGTAACCGATGGCGCGCGCAGAAAACGCCGAGATCATCGACCGGTTCGAAGAGTTCTACCGGACCTACTACCGGAACGAGATCGGCGATCTCGCCCAGAAGTACCCCAACGAGCGGAAGTCGCTGTACGTCGACTGGGGCGACCTCTACCGGTTCGACCCCGACATGGCCGACGACTTCATCGCCCAGCCGAGCCAGATGCGCGAGTACGCCGAGGAGGCGCTGCGCCTGTACGACCTCCCGGTGGACGTCAAACTCGGCTCTGCACACGTCCGCGTCCGGAACCTCTCGGACCAAACGGGTATCCGCGCCATTCGCGCCGACCACGTCGGTAACCTCGTCTCCGTCCAGGGCATCGTCCGCAAGGCGACCGACGTGCGCCCGAAGATGCGCCAGGCCGCCTTCGAGTGCCAGCGCTGCGGGACGATGACCCGCATCCCACAGTCGGACGGCGACTTCCAGGAACCCCACGAGTGCCAGGGGTGTGAACGCCAGGGCCCCTTCCAGATCAACTTCGACCAGTCGGAGTTCGTCGATTCCCAGAAGCTCCGCGTGCAGGAGTCGCCCGAGGGGCTGCGCGGTGGCGAGACTCCACAGGCCATCGACATCAACATCGAGGACGATATCACTGGCAAGGTGACGGCGGGCGACCACGTCACCGTCACGGGCATCCTCCGGCTCGAACAGCAGGGCAACCAGCAGGAGAAGTCCGCCATCTTCGACTTCTACATGGAGGGGATGTCCGTCACCATCGAGGACGAACAGTTCGAGGAGATGGACATCACCGAGGAGGACAAGAAACGCATCATCGAGCTGTCGAACGACCCCGACATCTACGAGAAGATGATCGGCTCGATGGCGCCGTCGATCTACGGGTACGAGAACCAGAAGGAAGCTAT
>CAYZJQ010000130.1:0-6988 GCA_964478805.1 uncultured Halobacteriales archaeon
CCCGGCGACGGCGCTCGGCAGAGGTTTGCTGCTCCATCGCCTGCTGGACGTCCTGGCTCGGGTTGACCTCGCGGACCTCCACCGACTCCACACGGACGCCCCACTCGTCGGTCGGCTCGTCGAGCTCCTTCCGGATGCGCGCGTTAATCTCTTGGCGCTTGTTGAGCGTGTCATCAAGCTCCATGTCACCCAGCACCGCCCGCAGCGTGGTCTGCGCGAGATTCGAAACCGCACGCTTGTAGTCGTCCACCTCGAGGAACGCCTTCTTGGCGTCCATCACCTTGATGTAGACGACGGCGTCGGCGGTGACGGGCGAGTTGTCCCGTGTGATTGCCTCTTGCCGGGGGACGTCCAGGGTCTGGGTCCGCATGTCGAACGGGTACGTCGCGGAGACGAACGGCACGACGAGATTGAACCCCGGCTCAAGCAGTTTCTGGTACTCTCCGAACCGCGTCAGCGCCTGCTTCTCGTAGGCGTTGACGATGACGACTGACTTGTACACCGTCACGACCGCGAGGGCCAGTAGGACGAGTGCAACGACGGACGCCACGAGCCCGCCGAACCCCGCCTGTAGTGGGACCAGCATAGCCAAACTAGGGGGATGCGACGCATAAGGATTCCCCTGACGACGGGGGCATCAGGCCGGTTCCGACTCGCCTTCAGGGTCGCGGTCCGCCCCCTCATCCTCCTCGCGGGTCGCCCGCTCGCGCCGGAGTTCGCGGTCGATCTCGTCCTCGCCGCCGCTGGTCGGCGCGACCGTCACCACGTTGCCCCCGCCGGGGTCGAGCACCATCACCTCGGTGCCTTCGGAGATTTCCCCGTCCATCGAGCGTGCTCGGTAGTAGGGGTTGAAGCCGCCGTCGTCGAGCTTCACCTCTCCGTCGCTGGCCGTAACGCGCTCTGTGACACGCCCGGTCTGACCGCGCAGGGAGTTCGAGTCGGAGGTCTTGCTCCCATCGCCACCCTGACCGACGCCAAGCTTCCGGTAGACACCGAGCGTCGCCCCCCCGGCCACGAGCACGACCAGCGCGAGCACGAAGGGCGTCAGTGGGCCGAGCACGGGGGCGAGCACGAGGCCGACGAGCCCGGCTACCGTCAGCGCCGACCCAACGACGATGAAGTGTGCGCCCGGTGCGAGCGCCTCCGCTACCATCAGCCCCGCGCCGACGAGCAGGAGGACCAGCGAGAGCGGCAGCCCGAGTAGCTCGACCATGCCACTCTTTAGGCGGGCCGACGTCCTAAGGGTTCGGCCTCTCCCGACGGGCGTGTTCGGCCGAGCGAGCCCGCCGACCACGACCTGCCGACGGGCTAGACCGCGCCAGCCCGCAGGCACCCCGTTACCACCGGAGCGGTATTCCCCTTGTCAGGCGGACGTACGCTTATGTTGGGGGCGGGCCACCCCCGGTCATGAGCGAACACGACGAGACGGTCGAGTTGAGCTTCGACGGCGACGTAGCGACGCTGACGGTCGACCGCCCTGACCGGTTGAACGCGCTGAACGGCGCAACGCTCGAGGCGATCGCGGAGGCGCTTGAGGCGGCCGAAGGGGACGCGCGAGCGCTCATTGTCACCGGGGCAGGGGAGAAGGCGTTCGTCGCCGGCGCGGATATCGCCCGTATGGCCGAGATGGGGGTCGCGGAGGCCGAAGCGTACTGTCGCAAGGGCCACGCGGTGATGAGCGCCGTCGAGACGTTCCCGGCTCCGGTCATCGCGGCAATCAACGGGTATGCGTTCGGCGGGGGCTGCGAGTTGGCCCTGGCGTGTGACTTCCGGGTTGCCTCAGAGCGGGCCGTCATCGGCCAGACCGAGATCGATCTCGGCATCGTGCCAGGCTGGGGTGGCACCCAGCGGCTCGTCCGGCTGGTCGGCGACGCCACCGCCCGCCGGCTCGTCATGTTCGGTGACCGCATCGACGCGACCGATGCCTACGAGCGGGGGCTCGTCGGCGAGGTGGTCGCCCACGACGAGTTGGACGCCCGGGTCGCCGAGTTGGCCGCGGAGCTCGCGGAGAAGCCACGCTTCGCCATGGCCGCCGCAAAGGAGGCAATCAACCAGGCCCACGAGATGGGCCAGCGCGAGGGGCTTGACTTCGAACGGCGCACTTGGTCGTCGCTGTTCGGCACCGCCGACCAGGTGGAGGGAATGGACGCGTTTCTGACCGACCGGGAGCCGGAGTTCGAGTAAGTGGCGTCTCGGCCTCGGTGCCACACAGCGCGCGTCGAACGTGGCCGCCAGTCGGCCCACATCTTCGGCACTGACCGAGCGCCTGCGTAGGGGGTGCGACGACCGGCCAGACTCTCGCGCGGGGTGACCGGCCGCGGGACCGTGTTCGAGACGAGCGTGCTCACCACGGCCCCTATGATCAGTCGTCAGCTGGCGTAGGGCTGCCGACGACGTTGGGCGCGGTCTCATACACCTGTGAGTAGGTGATGACGAAGGCAACCGCGGCCATACCCGCCACGACGAGGAACGGCCACGCAAAGCCGATCCCCACGAGCGCACCGGAGATGAGTGGGCCAGCAGCGATCCCGAAACCGAACGCCGTGGTCAGCACCGACAGAGTGGTGCCGGATTGGCCCTTCTTCGCGAGGTCGCCGGCGAGTGCAAGCCCCGGAGCGAACACCATCGCGACGGAGACACCCTGGAGCAACCGGAGCGCAAGCATCACTAGCGAGCCGGTCCCGACACCGAAGACCGTCGCGGGTAGGCCCGCAGCGAACGCGGGGACGAACCCTTGGAGCGCGAGCGACGGCACTAACAGCGCGAAGCCGGCAACGAGGAACGGGCGACGGCCGATGCGGTCGGACGCGCGGCCGATCGGCACCTGGAAGAGGACGTTCGCGATGACGACGGCCGAGAACTGTACGGAGAAGAGAAACGGCCCCTGCGAGAGCTGCGTGTTGACGACCTCCTGGATGGTGGCGAAGACGGCGATGCCGGTCGCCATAAAGAAGGTGCCGACGCCGACGACGAACACGGGGTCGAACAGCTGCTCGTCGCCGAAGACGGCGATCGAGAGGTCGTCGCTCGCGTCGGCCTCGGTCGCCTCGGGGTCCGAGACGAGCAGCGTCACGAGGACGAAGGCGACGATGGCGCCGATAACGGCGATCGCGAACGCGGCGTCGAACCCTGACACCGTGGCGCCGAGCAGGTCGTAGCTGACGACCGTCCCCGAGCCGAACCCACCCGTGATGAGCAGCCCCGCGAGGATGGGCCCGAAGCCGAAGCCGATTAGCCGGAACGTATTGAAGATGCCGAAGTCGTTGCCCCGGCCCGTCCCGTCGGAGTAGTCGTTGACCAGGGCGAGCACGATGGGGACGGTGAGCGCCGCGCCGACCCCCTGGAGGGCGCGCGCGCCGAGCACAGCCCAGTAGGAGGTGACGAACGGGTAGATCGACGAGCCGACGCCGAAGACGACCAGCCCGGCGAGCACGAACACCTTCCGCTTGCCGGCGCGGTCAGACGCCCGGCCGGTGAACGGCTGGAGCGAGCTGTTCAGCAGGCCGAACAGCGAGAGGACGACCCCGATGAGGAGCTCGGTGGAGAAGCCGTCGAGGCCGGCGAGCGAGACCTCGCCGGAGGCGATGTACAGCGGCAGCACGATAACGAGAAACGAGTTGCCCAGCGAGTTGGCCATCCGGGCGAAGGCCAGCGAGAGGACGCGGTTGTCCGTATTCAGGACCATCTATTAGCCAGGATGAGGCACGGACGTTTGAAACGTCCGGCGGCGGCTACGGGCAACCGCTATTTTTTCGCGCGGCGTGGAGCAGACATGCCACGAGCGGTGAAACTCAGCCGGCTGTCGGAGCTCCTAGCGGACCTCGAGTACCCCGCCACGGCGGCGGAGGCGGCGGCGGCAGTCAACGGCGTGACGCTGCTGCTCGCGGACGGCGAGACCGATCTCGGCGCCGCGATCCGAAGCTGTGCCAGCGAGCGGTTTGCCGATGCCGACGAACTCGAGACGGAGCTGTACGCGTTTCTCCCCATCGAGGCCGTCGGCGAGCCGGGTCAGTCGGAGGGCGACGCCTGAGTCGATCCGGCAGTCGCGCGCCAGATCCGGCGCTGCACCGCGAGACCACCTCTGGGGCGTGGAACCCCGTCTTTAAATACGAGCGTGGCCGACGGAGGAGGTACGAATGCAGTTTTGCGACGAGTGCGGCTCAATGATGCACACTGAAGGCGACAACTGGGTATGTCGCTCGTGTGGCCACGAGGAGCTTCGCGACGCCGCGCAGGAGGCGGCGATGACGACCACCGAAGGTCAGTCGGCCGACAGCGGCGTCGTCGACATGTCCGACGTGGACGGCGAAGAAATCGGCCCAACGACGAAGGCCCGCTGTCCCGAGGACGACTGTGACGGCGAGCGCGCCTATTACGAGATGAAACAGATCCGCGCGGCCGACGAGTCCGAGACTCGCTTTTTCACCTGCGTCGAGTGTGGGAAGAAGTGGCGCGAGGACGACAACTGACACCACGAGAAGGGGGCTCAGAGCTGGGGAGCGTTCGCGGCGGCAAGTGCGCTCCACCCTCGTGAAGGACCGTTTTTGTCGCCGCCGGTCATAGCCGACGCATGAGCGAGTGGCCGACCGTACCCGACGAGCGCCTCACCGCAGACGGTTGGGAGCTCGTCGACCGGACGACCGAGACCGTGTTCCGCCTCTCGAAGGCCGAGGTGGTCGGCCGGACGCTGGTGTACGAAGATCCCACGCTTCGCGACCGGCTCAACGCCGACGCAGTGACGCGGTTCTTTTTTGCAACTGCACTCGCGTTTCAGCCGGCGCTCCCACCGGGTGCGGAACGGCTTATCGAATCGACGGTGACAGAGCGTGCCCACGAGTCGTTCGCCGACCGGCTTCGGAATCGCGGCTTCGAAGACCTCACGAGACGCGACCAGGGGCGGCTCCGAACGGACGACGGGAGTAAAGCGAGTCTCTCGAACGTCCGCGCCAACTGCACGCTTGGGGGAGACCGCCTCGACGTAACCGGGTGGCTCGCCGTGTGGCGGACCGACGGGTTCCGAATTGCCGGCGGTGGTTATCCGGAGGGGTTCGAGGACGGCTACCGCGACGCCCTGCTCGAGCTGGTGCGCAGGGTCCGGTGACGTCGGGTCAGTCGAGCCGGCGACGGAGGGTGGCGACGACTGCGCTAGCGATTCCGCGTGCCGACAGTTGTGCGCCGAACGGCTGCCCTAGCGACCCCGGGTCCGCGTCGCGGCCCGCCCGAGCGACGACGCTGTCGCCGACGGTGACGACAACGGTGAGCCCGGCGGCCGCAACGAGCCGCGAAAGCTCGCGGACACGGTAACGCCCACCAGCAGCCCGGAGCAGCCCGACAGCCTGTACGAGCGAGTCAAGCGAGACGGTGAGCACCTCGCCGTCACCGTGGACCGATAGCTGGTGGCCGTCGACCGAGACGTCGAGATCGGCATCAACGACGAGGTCGGGCTCGGCGGCGAGCGCGGCCGCCAACTCAGTCGTCCTTTTCACGGGTCGAGACGGTGATCGTGCCATCGACCCGCCAGGTGGCATGGTCCGCGTCTGAACCTGCCTTGCTCGGCACGTCGACTGCCATCTCCTCGAACTCGTAGGTGATCTCCGCACCGCGGCCGGTCAGTCGATCGTAGAGACTGATGGCGAGATCGGGCCATGTCCGTGTCTCTGAGATACGGTCCTCGGGGGTCTGGGCCTCGTCGGAACTCATGATTCATTCGCCGGTACAACCGCCACGGTGATATATTCCCCCCTCGCGGCGTCGACCGCCGGGTCACTTTCACTGCAGCGGCGCGCGCGCGAACGTCAGGTAGCCGGTGTGGCCGACGCCGCGCGTCGACGGCCGTGACCCCCGGTCGTCGAAGTCCATTCCGCGCTGGATGGTCTCGACTGTCTCCACCTCTTCGAGTCCGGCCTCACGGGCGGCTTCGACACAGTTGCGCGACGATTCAACGAACGGCGAGTACACCGCCAGTGGGCCACCGGGAACGAGCAGGTCGGCGGCACGCGCGACGACCGTCGCGGCGTCGCCGGTATCGAGCGTCAGCCCGTCGAACCCCTCAAGCGCATCGAGATCGTCGGTCACGTCGCCCGTCCGGACCTCAACCTGGTCTGTGACCCCCGCGGTCGCCATGTTCTCGCGTGCGACCGCCGCGAACTCGGAGTCCCGCTCGTAGGTCGTCACCTCGATACCCAACCGCCCAAGATACACCGCGAGAATGCCCGTGCCAGTGCCGGCGTCGAGCACGTGATTACCCGCCGCAAGGCCGAGTTGGCCGACGACGAGGCCGATATCGCGAGGCATCATTGGCGCGCCGGTCCGCTCGAGATGCTCGAACAGATCCGGGCCCCGCGGCTTGCGGACCACGAACTGCTCGCCAATATGCGTCTCGAGGGTGTCGCCCGGCGCGACGTCCTCGGGGACTTCGAGAATCCCGAGGTCAGACTCGAGGGTATCACCCGGCGCGAGCAGGTGCTCGCGATCCTCGCGGACAAGGAGGTAGCTCACTCGGTCACTCCAGTCGCTCGACGGCGGCCGCGAGGTCGCCGTCGGTCGCCTCCAGCGCCTCTCGAGCCTCCTCACTTGAGGCGCCCGTTCGGCCGGCGACGATCTCGATGTCCGATTCCGGGATAGCCTCCGAGCCGTTGGTGTCCTCGTCGTCAGCCTCACCGGCCTCAACCGCAGGCTCGTGCTCGCCGCGTGGGCGGGTGTCGGGTTCGCCGACGATCTGATAGGTCGCCTGCCCCTGGGCGTCCATCTTCTGGACCTCGGCGTCGTGGAACACCAACTCCTCGTCTGGCGTCCGGATGATGACTTCTTCGGCGTCGATCTCCGTGAGGTCGATGCCCATCTGGTTCATCATCTGCTTCATCTTGCGCGGGTTCATCCCGCCACCTCCTCCGAACATACTCGTGTGGTCGCCCGCAGGAATGAAAAGTGCTCCCTTTGGCCGTACCGGGCAAGTCGCCACTCACTCGGCGGTGTCGTTGTCACAGCC
>CAYZJQ010000131.1:0-6877 GCA_964478805.1 uncultured Halobacteriales archaeon
GATGGTCGACTCAGGGGCCGTGGTCACGATGACCTCCGCCTGTATCGAGGGGCGGGTCTGCGACCGCGTCTACGACACCGGGCGCGACCTGCTCGATGCGGGCGTCGTCGAGGCCGAGGATACCCTCCCCGAGACGGCTTACGTGAAACTGATGTGGGCGCTCGCGAACCACGACGACCCGGCCGCCGCAATGGGCGAGGACCTCGCGGGCGAGGCGACCGATCGCTCGACGCCGTGGCAGGCATGACCGACGGCGAGGTTCGCCCGGCGACCCACGACGACTACGAGGCCATCGCGGCGTTCACCGAGAACACCTGGCCCGACCGCGAGGGCGGCGACTACATCCCCCGCGTGTACCACGACTGGATCGACGCGCCCGATACCGAGACGTTCGTGGTTGACACCGGCGACGACCTCGCGGGCATCTGCCAGGGGGCGATGCTCTCCGCGCACGAGGGGTGGGCACAGGGGATGCGCGTCAACCCCGGCTATCGTGGGCAGGGCGTCTCGCCGCGGCTCTCTGAGGCTGTCTTCGACTGGTGTCGCGGGCAGGGCGCGACGGTTTGTCGGAACATGGTGTTCTCGTGGAACGCGGCCGGCCTGGGTCAGTCGCGCGCCGTCGGCTTCGAGCCGGCGACGGAGTTCCGCTGGCTCACGCCGGAGCCGGATCCGACCGCCGAGGCGGCACTCGACGTGCGCAATGACCCCGACGCCGCGTGGTCGGCGTTCGCCCGCAGCGCTGGCCGCTCCCACCTCCAAGGGCTCGCGCTCGACCTCGACGAGACGTACGCGATGGCCGAACTCACCCGCGGACGGCTCCACCGCGCCGCCGCTGAAGAGCGCGTCTTCGCCGTGGGCGATGGCTCGGGCACCCGTGCGATGACGTTCCGGACCCGGACAACGACGTACGGCGACGACGAGACCTACGCCGAGTACGGCGTCGCCACGTGGGCCGACCTCGAGGCGCTGCGCTCGCTCGTTGCCGCCGTCCGGCGCGACGCCGCTGATCAGGGGGCCACGGAGACCCGCATGCTCGTCCCCGAGCGCGTGAGCCACGTCTCGGACGCCGCCCGCGCCCGCGCCGGCTTCTCAGACGAGCCCGACTTCGTTCTTGAACGTGACCTCACCGGCCGCTAAAAGGGGCCACACTCCCCCTCCGGCGGCTCGGTCGTGTCCGCCAGCAGCATGTCGGTGATCGCGAGCCAGATGCCGTACAGGTCGCCGTCACGGCGGAGGTATACCTCGATGTCGTCGAGTCGGTCGGCGAAGCGGTCGGCAGCACCGGGAACCCCGTTACAGGTCCGGTAACCTCCGTCGAATGCCTGTTCAAGCAGGTCGTGCTCCGGATCGGTGAGATCGGCCCACGCGATGACGGCTGGAGCAGGGCCGGGCGTCGGATCGGGCGACCCGACAGCGAGTCCCATGCCATCGGGCATCCCGTCGAGCAACGAGCAGCCGGTCAGTGCTGCGGTACCGGCGCTCCCAACCGCGGCGAGCAGGGTCCGTCTGGAGGGCATCGTCCCCACGTCCGTGCTCGCCAGCAAATGTCTTGTCCTACCCGCCGGAGACGGGCGGGAACAGCGCGAGTCGGTCGCCGTCGGCGAGTTCGGTGTCGAAGCCGTCGCCCTCGACGAAGGGGTTGGCGTCGTTGTGAAGCACATTAATGTGCTCGTGAAGCTCCCCCTCCGCGTTGAGCACCTCCTCGCGGAGGTCGGGGTTGGCGTCGAGCAGCGCGTCGAACGCCTCCCGGAGCGTCGCGCCCTCGCCCACGTCCACCTCGACCTGCTTCTGGCCTGCAGTCTCAGCGAGGTTGGCGAACAGTTTCCAGCGCATGTCCTCGAAGAGTGTGCGCCCGGCTTTAGGGGTTGTCCTCCAGGCGCTCCACAACCGCGGCGGCGAGCGCGTCCCGGTGGACGGCGTTCGGTCCCCCGGCGATCGTGAGCAGCCGTGCGTCCCGGAGATACCGCTCGACCGAGTGCTCGCGTGTGTAACCGACGCCACCGTGAAGCTGGACGGCGTCGTTCGCATTCTCAACGGCCGCCTCCGTCGCCTCCAGTTTCGCGGTCGCCATCGCCCGCCTGACGTCGAGCCCGCGGTCCGCGCGGTCGGCCGCCTGCAGCGTGGTCAGCCGCGCCGTCTCCACGCGGCGTGCCATCACCGCGAGTTCCCAGCGGAGGCCCTGTCGATCGGCGAGCGGCCGACCACCCTGCTCGCGCTCGCTCGTGTACGCGACCGTGTCCTCAAGGGCAGCCCGCGCGAGACCGACGGCACGGGCGGGAACGTTCACCCCGTTCGCGACCGCCGACCGGTCGCGGTACCCCTCGCCGACCGCACCGATGCGACGGTCATCCCCGACCCGGATCCCCTCGAGCGTCACCCGGCAGGCTGGGACCGGTCGCGCGCCGAGGGTGTCCCACTCGCGGTCAAGCTCGAAGGCGTCGGCGTCGACGAGGAGGGCGGTGACGCCGCCCGGCCACGTCGTCCGGTCGCCGGTCCGCGCGTACGTCAGGACGAGGTCGGCCTCGTGGAAGTTCGTCACCCACCGCTTGTGGCCGTCGAGCACCCACTCGTCGCCGTTGCGCTCGGCGGTCGTCGTCATGCCCGACTTGTCGCTACCCGCGTCGTCCTCGCTCAGACCGAGGGCGGCGACCGTCTCGAACCGCGCCATGTCGTCGAGCCAGCGCTCGCGCTGTGCGTCGGTGCCGTGTGCAGCGACGAGCTGGGCGGCACCGAGATGAAGGTTCAGGGCGCCGGCCACGGGCATCGACGCCGCTGCCAGTTCTTCGGTCACCAGCGCGAGTTCGACGTACCCATGCCCGAGCCCGCCGTTGGCTTCGGGGAGGGTGAGTCCGGTCCAGCGCCGCTCGCCAAGGGCGTCGAGGACGGCTTCGGGGTAGCGCGCCTCGCGGTCGAGTTCGTCCGCGACGGGGGCGATATGCTCGCGGGCGAACGCCCGGGCCTCGTCGCGCAACGCCGCCTGCTCGTCGGTGGGTGTGAACCGCATGCCCCTATCTGTAAGCGTCGGGCAATCAACCTCTGGGTTCAACAGACGGTCACACACCACACATGACCCGAGGGCACTTGTTGATGATTCGTCGGTTCCGTCCATGGACCCGGTCGACGCTGCGCTTGACGCCGCTTTCCCCGACCACGAGGTCTGCGAGATCGGGGGAACCGGTCCGTCGTGGGACGAGGGAAACGAGACAGGCCGGGCCGGGGTCGAGGCGGGCGACGACGCGTACCTGAAGATCGCGTTAGACGGCGATGGGACCCGGTTCGCTCGCGAACGAGCCGTCACGGCGTACGTCCGCGAACAGGTCAACGTGCCGGTTCCTGAGGTAGTGACCGCCGTCCTCGCCGGCGATCCGCCGCACCTCGTCACTACGCCGGCCACCGGCGACCCACTGCTCGACCGATGGGACGCCGCCGGGAAGGCGGGCCGACAGGAGTTCGCCCGTTGCGTCGGTACCGTGCTCGCTCGCCTCCACGAACTGCATTTTGAGGGCCACGGCCGGTTCACCGGAGGAGATGAGGACGGCCTCGAGTTCGAGCTGCAGCCAGGGGCCCGACCTGCTCGCTGCCGACATCGAGTGTATACGGGAGGTCCCTCCGTCATCCCGGGGTCCGGGCTACGACGACGACCGGTTGGCGGCAGTGGAGGCGACCTGTGACCGGCTGCTCGACGTGCCCGCGTCGCTCCTTCACGGTGACCCGGCCCGACCGAATGCCGTCGGCGACGGCGACCGGATCGGGTTCCTCGACTGAGAGCAGTCCCACGCCGGCGACTCAGTACGGGAACTCTGTCGCGCCCGCGACCAGCAGTTCGAGGTTCTGTACTGGAACGCTAAGAGCGGAGTTCTCGACGCGTTCCACGGCGGCTACCGCTCGATAGCGGGGGCGCTTCCAGGCGGGTACGAAGAGCGTCGACCGATCGACAAGGCCGTCTGACTCACGGCTCCGATCGGCGACTTCGACAACTCCCTCGCCTTCGACGATGTTGGGGAATCGGCGTTCGTCGACTGGAGACTGAGATGGAGCGGCGGCTCGCGGTGGTGGCGTGACCGACTACTCGCCAACGAGTTCCTCGTACTGCGCGCCGGTCTGTTTCAGCGTCGCCGTCGAGCGGAGCCGCTCGTGGTCGAAGGGGAGGTGCTCGGCGGCGAGTTCATCGATGACGGCGTCGACCGCAGCCGGATCGCGTCCATGGACCATCGTGAACACGTTGTACGGCCAGTCAAGTTCGGGGCGGCGTGGCCGGTGGTAACAGAGCGTGACGTACGGGAGCGCACCGACGGCTTCACCCCTTGCATCGAGTTCGTCGTCAGGCACGTCCCACACGACCATGCAGTTGGCGTCAAAGCCGGTAACGACGTGGTTAACGACGCAGCCGACCCGTTTGATACAGCCGTCTTCGAGGAGCCGCTTGACCGCCGCGAGCACATCGGCCACGTCGGCGTCGACGGCGGCGGCCACGTCGCGGTAGGGGGTAAGCGTGAGCGGAAAGCCCGCCTGGATCTCGAGGAGGAGGCGGCGATCGAGTTCGGAGAGGTCGGCCGCGGCGTCCTCGGAGATCCGTGTTGCCGAGACCGTCGTCTCGGTCAGCGACTCCCGAGCGAACCGGTCGTCGTTGACCACGGGGAACTCGAGGTCGATGTAGTAGTCGGTCAACATCGGGAGGTTCAGCACCGGACAGCCGGTGCGCTCTTCGATCTCGCCGAGAATGGCGTTGCGTCGCTTGCGCGAGCCGGCGGTGACGACGAACCACATGTTCCACTCGTGGTCGCGGCGGTAGTTGTGGTTCACCTGGCGGTAACCGTTGATTACCTCGGCGATCTCGTTGAACCGGTCTTCCGGGGCCTTGACCGCAGCAAGCGTCGACGAGCCGATGACGGGCGGGTTGAGGACGGCGCCGAACCGGCGGAAAATCCCGCGCTCGCGCAGCCGTTCGACGCGTTCGAGCGCGTCGCGCTCCTCGATCCCGAGGTCGGCGGCGACAGTGCGGAACGGACGCTCGGCGACGGGAAAGCCACTCTGGTACTCGTCGATGAGGGTCGCGTCGACGTCGTCGAGCCCCTCACGCCAGTCGACCTGCTGGCTCATTGGGCTCTGTAGAGGCGGGACATATACCCCGCTTTCGGTTCCGTCCACCTGCGCAAAACGACGGAGTGGGGGTGGTCTCAGGCCGACGGGACGGCCGTGACCGCTTCGACAAGCTCGTTGTAGTCGGGGGTGACCGTCGGGTCGTCGGTCGTCCACGCGTAGCTCACCGGTCCCGACTCGTCGAGAATGAAGACGGCGCGGTTGGCGACGCCGAGCAGTCCGAAGTCAGCGATATTGATCTTGAGATTGTACGCGCCAGTTGCCTCCCGTGCCATATCGGAGACGAAGGCGAATCAAAGAGTATACGCCGCTCGGAAGGCGTTCAGCGAGAACGCGGAGTCGGCACTGCTCCCGTACACCGTCGCGCCGGCGTCGGCAACCGCGTCGCTGTGTTCCTCCAGTGCGACCATCTCGTCGGAGCACGGCGGCGCGAACGCGCCGGCGAAGAAGACGAGCACGACCGGACCGTCACCGAGTTGCTCCGCGAGCGAGAATGCCTCGACATCACCGTTCGCGACCGTCGCGTCGAACTTGGAGCCGCGGCGCCTGCTTGTGTCAGAGATCATCGGAGCCACCCCACGGATAACCCCGTGGGCGTTCGCCTCGACGCTCTGTGACCGACTCACGATTGTGTTACCATCGCGGCGAACCGAAGGATGGGTCCGAGGGGTTTTCCTTGCCTGCGCCCCGAATACGAGTATGGCAGAAGCAACCGAACGCTACGGGGAGTGGCCGTTGCAACGACTGATGACCGAGGTCGTCGGCTCGGGACACAAGTCGGCCGACGACATGACCCGGGCGCAGGCGAAAGAGGCGTTCCGGCGGATCCTCGACGGCGAGCCGGACCATACGACGCTTGGCGCGTTCTGGCTGGCGAACCGCTGGAAGCGCAACACGCCAGAGGAGCTGGGTGCGTTCGTTGACGTGATGGCCGAGGACGCGAACACGGCCGCGCCCGACTGCGACCCGGTCGACTGCGGCGCGAACTACGACGGCAAGGGCCGGACGGCCATCCTCGGGGTCGCGGCCGGCCTCGTGGCCGCGGAGGCGGGGACGCCCGTCGTCGTTCACTCCGGCGACCGCGTCCCGACACAGAAGCAGGACGCGTACAAACACGTTCTCGACGAGCTCGGCGTCCGCACGGAGCTCGAGCCGGCCGAATCGGCGGCGATGACCGATAAGGTCGGCTTTGGGTTCTATTACCAGCCGGCCGTCGCGCCGACGGTCGACGCGCTTTCCGAGCGCCGCGAGATGATGGGAGTACGCAGCTTCGTCAACACGATCGAGACACTCGTGAACCCCGCCGAGGCGTCGGTCCACCTCGGCTCATTCTACCACCTGCCGTACGCGGTGCGAATCATCGAGACGTTCCAGGCTGCCGAGTCCGCGATGGTCGACCGTGTGCTCATGTTCCAGGGGATGGAGGGGTACGACGACGTCCGGCCGGGCTCGACCACGGTCGCCGAGTGGGACGAGGGCGGCGATATTGAGGACTTCACCATCGAGACGCCCGAACTGGGGATGGACTTCGACGAGGCCGCGCTGGGCGTCGACGACGTGGCCGGCGAGTCGGCAGCGATCACCGAGGCCGTCCTCGCCGGCGAGCGCGACGACGCCTTCGCCGACGCCGTCGCGGTGAACGCCGCGCTCCGGCTGTACGCTGGCGAGGCCGTCGGAAGCATCAAGGCAGGTATCGAGTCCGCACGCGAGGTCATCGCCTCCGGCGCGGCTACGGACCGGCTTGAGGCGCTGCGCGACTACTGAGCTCAGGCCATCT
>CAYZJQ010000132.1:0-6737 GCA_964478805.1 uncultured Halobacteriales archaeon
GCGAGGCGTCGCCGACCGCGAACGCGAGTGGCGTCCGCCGGAGCAGGTCACGCACTCTGGGAGGCGTGTCCTCAGCCGCAGCCGCGTCGGCGAGCGTCCGGCAGGCCAACCACACAGCGAGCGCGAGCACCGCGCGCGAACAGCGAGTGCCCGGGCGACCGCCCGCTGGGGAGGAGGCCGACGAAGGCCAGCGGCCTGTCGATCAGGTCGGGGAGCTGGCTCGCGAACAGAAGCGCCAGGAGGACCCAGCCCGTGGGCGACGGCGCCGCCCGCCACCGCCGCGACGGCGTGCCAGATACGCGAACGCGGCGTGGCTCAGCGGAAGCACACCGGAGCGAGGTGGGGCGCGCGGAAAACAGTCGTGATACCGGCGCCGACACACACGTCGGCGGCGACGCGTGGACGACCCGGGTTGGCGCGACGGCGGCTCGCGTGTGTCCGCGGTGAGCAGCTCGACCGGGCGCTGACCGGCGAACGGCCCCCGGCTGACCCGCGGGAGCGAGCAGCGGCGTGCGGCTGGAACCGCGTGACCAGGCAGGCTGCGACGGCATACCGGCGGGCGATGGCGTAAGCGGATGCCCATGTACAGGAGAGCTGCGCGCCCCTGAGGCGCCGGCACGGCGAAGACGCTAGCCCGACAGCCGACGTCGCAACGAGCGAGGGTGCGTCGAGCAGCGCGCAGCGGCTCGCGAGTATCCGCATCGACGCGGTCGGGTGGGGTCGGCGCGTCGCCACGTGCCCGGCGCGGAGCGAGGAGAACGTGGATCTGTGAGTGCCTCGAACCAGACGATCGTCGGGAGAACCACGTCGTCTTCGGGGCCGAATCCCGAGAGAAACGTCCTCGTGTAGTCGTCACTAGCGAGGTAGTCGCTGACGAAGGTGTTATTCAGACAGGCTGTCGTCACTGGACGCCCACTCCTGGCGCGCTCGCTTGCTCCTGTTTCATCTACTCGGGGATAGCGGTGTCCGCGAGCGCCCCGAAGCCACGTAGGTACGGGTTCTCGACCGCCTGGTCGGACACCAGGCGCCACCAGAGCACGACTCGTCCGGATTTGCGACGTTCGACGAGCCCACGCTCAGCGAGGTCGTTCAGGCGGGTCCGGGCAGCTTCTCTCGAGCAGCCGAGCACGGCGACGACGTCTGAGGTCGTGATCGTCGGGCCGTCGACCGAATCGAACACGCCAAGCACATCGTCGGGAGTCACGTCTGCCAGGTACCGCCAATCGTCGGCACGCTCTCGGCTGGGCGCATCCTCGTCGCTACGCACACCGGTGTGTTCCGACACGAACTGCAAAACCCTATTCTGGTACGAGAGTCCGGACGCGCGCCTCAGCCCAGGTGCGCTCACGACGATGCCGTCACGTTCACCCACAGGTGGACCTCGCGGTACGCCGTCGCCGTCGACGGCGCTGCGGGCGCGTCGCCACGATACAGCAGGTAGATCAGTCGCAACCGCTCGCCGGCGATCGGCGGCGTGACCGTGTGCCCGCGCTCCCACGTCTCGTTGTCGGCGAGGGTCGGGCTGAACCGCTGGAGCTGTCGTTGCCCGTCCACCCGCACGGTGGTGTTCCCGGACTCGTTGACGGGCGTGACGCGCTGGAGGGCAACGACGACGGTGTAGTCGACTCGCTCGTGTTCGTGGTTTCCGACGCCGACGACCAGCGACGCGGGCTCGCCCTGGACCAGTTCGGTCGGGTAGCCGTCGGCGACCAGCTCGCCGTCTTCGCCCTCGGTCAGCAGGTAGAGCTCGGTGAACGCCTCGCCTTGCTTCGGGACCGCAACGGCGTAACCCACGCTCGAGACCGCGAGCAGGACGCTCACGACGAGCAGGACGTTCAGCGCGGCGTCGGCCCGGGAGTCGGGCTGGGTTAGCTCGGTCCGGACGTCCACCAACGCACCCACGACGTCGACCGAGAACCGCTGCTCGGGCGCGACCGCCGCGCGGCGCCGCGCGGCGAGGCCGAGTGTCGTCCCGCAGAACAGCAGGAGGCTGATCAGGATCGGAACCAGCCGGATCCCGAACGGCGTGAAATTGAGCACCAGCCCGATCAGCGGGACGATCGCGATGCTGGTGCCAAAGGAGAGCGCGACGCGCTCGATCCCGTCGATGCCGTCGTCGGTGCGGGCCGCGGCGGCGCCGTCGTCAGTAGCGTCTGGAGTCTCGCCGTCGTCGAGCGGCGGTCCTGCCTCCGGGAACAGCGCGGCGACGAACAGGTAGCCGGGGACGAACAGCACCAGCGGCAGGGCGAGCATCGGGCGGAGAACCGTCTGGTTCAGTCCGGGGACGACGACGACGGCGGTCGCACAGCCGAGGTAGACGGTGACCAGTCCGAGGTCGGTCGGGAGGCGCCGGAGCGTCGCCGGCACGAACACGCGCCACAGTTGCCCCCGGTCCATGGCTGTGGATTCACCCGGCGCCGCTAAACGCTCTCGGTCGACAGGTCGTCTCGGCGAAGGGGCCCCCGGTCAGCTCAGGATCGTCTGGATCCGCCGCACGACGAGATAGCCGAACCCGACAAGTCCGGCGAGGATCGCCAGTCGGATCCGGCGACGCCACCGCGGCGTCACCGAGACCGCTTCGGTCAGCTCCGTCGCGACGAGCAAGACGAGCAGCGAACAGACGAAGAAGAGCTCCAGCGACAGCGCGTTCAAAAGCACCAGCGCGAGGACGACCGCGAGCATCCCCACGACTTGGACGCGGACGAAGCGCAGTCGACGAGTCGAGACCACACATCTGGCATGGCGCGGTGGGAATATGTAGTCCGTGGAGACACGCGTCGAGTGTGACGGCGTGGCGCAGCGTCAGTGGGCTGACCGGGTCATCCGAAGCCGGCTCACCGGACGACTGCCGCTACGGGGCTTCTGGTGTCTCGCCCTGCAATCGCGCCTCTGCCTCCTCGCGGTCCTCTGGATACCCGACGTCGATTCGCCACCCCTCGATCCCGATCGCGTCGATCGTCCGTCCGCTCTGGATCAACAGGTCGATCGCCTCCGAGATCTCGTACTCGCCTCGATTCGACGGCTGGACGAGGTGGCAGGCGTGGAAGATCGCGGGCGTGAACGTGTAGAAGCCGGTCATCACGAGGTTCGACGGCGGGTCTGCAGGCTTCTCTACCACCTCGACGATCTCGCCGTAGTTGTTCGTGTCACACACGCCGTACCGGCTGGCCTCGTCCCACTCGACCTCCTCAACGAGGAAGGCGGCGTCCGCGCGGGACTCGCGCTGGCGACGGACCACGTCGGCGAGGTTCGCGCTAAATACGTTGTCGCCGAGCATCAGCATGAAGTCGTCGTCGACGTGCTCCTCGGCGGTCAACAGTGCGTGGGCGAGTCCACTCTGTTCGCGCTGGTGGGTGTACGTAATCGGCGTGTCGTCGAACGCGTCGCCGTAGTGTTCGATGATGACCTCCTTGCGGTAACCGACCACGACGACGAGTTCGTCTGCCCCCAACTCGACGAGCTGGTCGAAACAGTGCGTGAGGATAGGCTGCCCGTCGACCTCAACCATTCCTTTCGGTGTGTCCTCAGTGAGCGGGCGGAGCCGTGTCCCCTCGCCGGCTGCCAGCACGACGGCCTTCATGACTGAGTAGAGCGTGACAAGCAGCCATCATAGTTCTTTTCGCGTTCGTATCAAGATTGAGTAGCCGCCGTCCGAAAGGTGAGGTGATGCGTATCAGCATCGTCGGTAGCGGCTACGTGGGGACGACCGTCGCTGCCTGTCTCGCCGATTGTGGCCACGACGTCGACGTCGTCGATGTCGACGAGGACGTCGTCAAGAGTATCAACGGCGGGACGGCTCCGATTCACGAGGATGGGCTCCCTGACCTCGTCGCAAAACACACAGCCGAGAGCGGCACCGGACGTCTCCGCGCGACGACCGACTACGACGCCGTCCGTGACACCGACGTCACGTTTCTCTGTCTCCCGACACCACAGCACGAGGACGGCAGTATCGACCTCGCTATCGTGGAGGCCGGCGCCGAGCAGCTCGGAACGACCCTCGCGAGCAAATCCGACTGGCACACGGTCGTCGTCAAGAGCACCGTCGTACCGGGCACGACCGAGGAGACGATCACGCCGATACTGGAGCGAGCGAGCGAGACGACCGCCGGCGAGGCCTTCGGCGTCGGGATGAACCCCGAGTTCCTCCGCGAGGGAAGCGCCGTCGGTGATTTCCGCGACCCGGACAAGGTCGTTCTCGGGGCGGACGACGACCGCGCGCTCGCGGCCATGCGTGCGGTCTTCGACCCGCTCGTCACGGGGGCCGACGCCCCGGTCGTCGAGACGGACACCCGGACGGCGGAGATGATCAAGTACGCCAATAATGGATTCCTCGCCGCGAAGGTCTCGCTCATCAACGATATCGGGAACATCTGCAAGGAGTTCGGGATCGACGCGTACGAGATCGCCGACGCGGTCGGCCTCGACGGCCGGATCAGCGACCAGTTTCTCCGCAGCGGAATCGGCTGGGGCGGCAGTTGCTTTCCGAAGGACACGGCGGCGATCCGGGCCGCGGCACGCGAGCAGGGCTACGAGCCGCGTATGCTGGACGCCGCGACGGAGGTGAACGACCGACAGCCCGAGCGCCTGCTCGCGCTCATGGACGCCCACGTCGGCGTCACCGACGAGCGCGTCGCCGTCCTCGGCCTCGCGTTCAAGCCCGGCACCGACGACGTGCGGAACTCCCGGGCGATCCCGGTCATCGAGGGACTCCACGACCGCGACGCGGAGGTCGTCGCCTACGATCCCGTGGCGACCGAGAACATGCGCGAGCACTTCCCCGACGTGCGCTACGAATCGAGCCCACGGGCCGCGCTCGACGGCGCTGTTGCTGCGCTCGTCGTGACCGACTGGGCGGCAATCACCGAACTCGACGACGAGTTCGACGCGATGGCGACGCCCGTCGTGGTCGACGGTCGCCGTGCCATCGACCGTCGTGACGGAATCGTCTACGAGGGACTGACCTGGTGAGAAATCGCATATCGGTCGGCACAGCGACGCACCGGTCGACGGCGCAGCGTCGCACTCGCCACGATATTCGATGCCAACGGTAAAGAAGGATCCCGGCGGCGACGAACCGTTCACCCACTAGGCAGCTCGTCGAATCCGGTGTCGGTCGAGCAGTGGCGAACGAGTTACCGAGCGAGAACAGGTGGTCAGGCGCAGGGACTCGCCAGTCAGCGGTTGCTTGGTCGCCGGCGGCGCGGTCAGCTCCGTCGCGACGAGCAAGACGAGCAGCGAACAGACCAAGAAGAGCTCCAACGACAGCGCGTCGAGCAGCACCAGCGCGAGGACGCTCGCGAGCATCCCCGCTATCTGGACGCGGACGAACCGCAGTCGACGAGCAGACGCCACACACCAAGCACGGCACGGCAGGGATATGTGGCCCGTGGAGACGGGCATGCCCGGCGGGGAAGTGACGGGCAGGACACCGCATCGCTCCCGGCCGAACGCATATGCGGGAGTGGACCGGAATACGCCTATGTTTATCGCTCGTGACGACGCAATCCTCGGCGGCGAGCCGCGGATCGAGGGCACGCGAATCGGCGTGCGCCACGTCGCAGCCCGGGCCGTCGACGGCGGGCAGACCCCCGCGCACGTTGCCGACCAGCTCGATATTTCGCTCGCATCGGTCTACGAGGCGCTCTCGTACTACTACGCCAACCTGGACGAGATTCGAGCGTTCGAGGACGCGAACGACGAGGCGTTCGACCGACTCAGAGAGTCCTCGCTGAAGCCCAAAGAGCCGGTCGAATAACGTGCGTCAGGTTCTGCTCGACGAGCACGTCGGTCGTGTGTTCGAGCGGGTCCTTCGCGAGCGGGGCCACGACGTCGAACAGGCGAAGGACGTCTTCGGCGAGGCGACGACCGACGCGGTGCTCCTCCGCTGGTGCGGGGAGAACGCTGCGTTGCTCATGAGGGCGTGGCATCGACGACGACATCCGCTCGACGGTCCGGGCGCCGTCGGCAGCTGGATCTGGCGGACGATGGGAGAGACAGCGGGCGCAGACCTCCGTCGTTAGCCGAAGGGGGAGCGGACAGTGTGACATCCTCCTCGCCGTGAACGGCGGGGCTTCCCCACACAGGAGGAAACCCGGCCCGGTGCCGAGCAGGTTCCAAGACTGACTCTCCCGGTGTTGGCGGGGCGGGTTTCGACCCTCGACCGGGAGCGTCTTGAGGCGCTGTCACGGGCGCTCCCATCCGCAAGCGAGTCATCGCCGCGCGGTTTCTCAACGCGGCTCTCTCTCAAGCGGTCATGCCTCGCGGCACGTTCTGACCGGCGCGGTTCACACCTTTTGACCGGGCTTCCCGCGCACCGCAAACATGGGTGGAGTGCGGCCCGTCTCCCCCGGTGGGCTTCCGGTGGGGAGACGGCGGAACCCGTGGGAACCCGTTTGTCACGGTGTGTCCTAAGCGTTTGGGGTTCGGTCAGCCATCGGCGGCGGTTGGTCGGAACCATGTCGGATTCACGCCCGCCCTGAAGGGCTGGATTCTCTCCTCGAAAAAATAGTGTGCCAACCCACCGGTCTGTTATATCGCCCGAGCGGACTGTCTCCGAGAGGTCGCCCGCGGTTGACCTCCTCCCACGGCTGACGCCGTGGGATTCCACGCGCGGTGGGCATCCCGGTGATGCCACACCCGGTGGCAAAGTTCCCCTCGTCTGGCCCGTGGCCCGTCTCCAGCGTCGCACAGCGGCGACGCGACCGACCGGACGTTGATATACCGACGGCATCACC
>CAYZJQ010000133.1:0-6641 GCA_964478805.1 uncultured Halobacteriales archaeon
CGGTTGGCCGTCGAGGGGACGGTCCCGGAGTGGCTGCGCGGGCGCTATCTGGTGAACGGGCCGGGCGGCTTCGAGGCTGGCGCCACCCCGTTCGACCACTGGTTTGACGCGTTCGCGATGCTCCGACGGCTCCGGTTCGACGACGACGGGATCGCGTACGCGAACCGCTTCGTCCGCAGCGACGACTACACGTACGCCCAAACGCACGGCGGCGTGCGCACCACCCAGGTCGGGACGGTCGCCGACCGGCCGCCGTGGACCCGGCTGCGGCAGGCGCTGACAGGTACGTTTCCGGATAACCCCTCGATCGGCGTCGTCCGGCACGGCGACGACTACCTCGCCGTGACGGAGACGCCGTGGGGGCTACAGGTCGACCCGGAGACGCTGGCGACGACGGGCCGAGTCGACCTGACTGACGGGCTTGACTGTGACGTCACGCTCGGCCACCCCCACTATGACGCCGCCGAAGACACCTTCTACAACCTTGGTATCAGCTACGAGCGGGCTGGCAGGTTCACGCTGTTCACACGGCCCGGCAGCGGCGGCGCGCCGACACCGCTGACCCGGCTCCAGTTCGGAGACGCCCCATACGTCCACTCGTTCGCGCTGACGGCCGAGTACGCCGTTGTCACGGTCAATCCCGTCGGCCTCAATTTCCCGCGGCTTCTCGCGGGCACGCTCACCGGTGCGACCTTCACAGACGCGATGGAGGCGCTTGACCGGCCGCTCCGGTTCGTCGTGCTTGACCGCACGACGGGCGCACACGTCACCACCGTCGCGGCCCCGCCGGCGTTCGTCTATCACCACGCGAACGCCTACGCGACCGACGACGAGCTGGTGGTCGACCTCGTTGCGTATCCCGACGCAGACGCTCGCCCGCTGACCGCGCTCACGCTGGCGAACCTCAGGCACGGCGCCGACCTGCCCGCCGGTGACCTCGTCCGTTATCGGCTCCCGCTGGCTGGCGGTACGGCGACCCGCGACCGCCTCCAGGCCGGGCCCGTTGAGTTCCCGACGATCAATTACCGGGCGGTCAACGGCCAGCCGTACCGCTACTGCTATCTGGCGGCGACCGAAGGGGGGGCGAGCCTGCCGACGGCACTGACGAAAGTCGACGTCGAGACGGGGACCGTCCGGCGGTGGCGCGCCACGGGCACCCACCCCGGCGAGGCCGTCTTCGTCCCGCGGCCAGACGGCGACAGCGAAGACGACGGCGTTCTCCTGTCGGTCGTGCTTGACCCTGACGCCGACCGGTCGCTGGTGGTCGTTCTTGACGCGGCGACGCTGACCGAGCGGGCCCGCGCGCCGCTGCCCCACCGGCTGCCCTACGGCTTCCACGGCCAGTTCTACGGGCCCGATTCGCCCGGGCGGAGCGTGGCCTGACCGGCACGCGTACGGTACACATACCGATACCGCCCGGCACCGTCCACAACGGTGTGTACCCGATGACCGATTTATCGGCCGGTTTGAGGTAACTGACAGCGTGACACTCCGCCGGTGGACGCCGTTGACGTTTCTCGCGCCCAGCCGGTACGTCGATCACGACCCGTGGTGGGACTCTTTCGACCTGGTCGCGTGGTCACGCGAGCAGTATACGTGGACCGCGGACGGCTGGAACGGCTACCGTGACTTCGCCCAGCGGCCGCGCGAGACCGTCGCGCGCGGCCGTGGCGACTGTGAGGACTACGCGCTGGTCGTGCTCACGTGGGCGGTTGCGACCGGGCGAGCCGGACTCGGGCTGGCGTTTTGTTTCGAGCCGCCGACGCCGTGGCCCACCCACGTGGTCGCCTACGACGACGGGTTCGTCTACTCATCAGGCGCGGTGATGCGGACGACGCTGGCGCGATATATCGACCGCTCGCGCTACCGGTTTGCGCTCCGGCGACGGGTTCGATAACAACGCGACTCGGCGGAAGGAGTCGGCGAGAAAACCGCGAGGATGGCCCACGGTCGCAGGGCGGGCGCGGACGGGAGGCCGACCTACCTGATTGCCGTCGAGTCACACGACGGACACCGGACGACTGGCTCATTGAGGCGAGCCAAGTCGTCACGGCCACAGTCCAGGCAGATCCGCACCGTTTGGGTCATCCCCATACATCGTCTGACAGACGCATGACGCATAGGTATTTTGCTGCGTTGTCTCTGTAGTCGATTCTGCCGTTATAGAGCACTATTGTGCGATTGCGCGCCGGGCCGGGTCACATGGAGCAGTCGAGCCCGGCCGGCAACCAGCCCACAAAGCAGCCCGACGAGGTGGGCGATCAGCGCGGAGTTGGGGCCGCTCAGCACGACCGCGAGCACGACCGCGCCGCCCACGAGGACCAGCGTGCTGGCCCACCCGGAGCCGGCGAGCCGGTCGAGCCTGCCGAGCAGGCGATCGGCGGCGACGTTGCCCGCGATCAGATAGCCGAGCAGCGCGAACACCGCCCCCGAGGCACCGAGCACGCCTGCCGCCCCGGTGACCGGCCAGACGAACACCTGTGCGAGCCCCGCGACGGCGCCGGTAACGATAAAAAACGCGTGATACCGCAGCCGGGTGGTCGCCCGCTCGACGAGCAGGCCGACCCCCACCAGCACCACGGCGTTCGACACCAGATGACCGGGGCCGGCATGGCTATAGGTACTCGTCACGAGCGTCCACGGCGCGACGACGACGGCCGGCGACAGCGCGAACAGCCCCGTCAGTCCCACAAGCGACAGCGGCCACTGGACGAGAAAGACAGCCCCGAGGACGCCGAGTGTCTCGACGGTCGGCGAGCGCTCGTTCCGGGCCGTCGTACGCGGGATCGTCGCCATACCCCAGCTAGGGCGTCAGTCATCCTGACTCTTGGCCTGTCGGCGTCAGTCGCGGCTCGACGCCGGTCACCTCAACACGCGCCCCGTCGGCCGCACTCTCCGTGACCGTAACCGTCCAGTCATGGGCGGTCGCGAGGTGGCGCACGACCGTGAGGCCGACTCCCGTCCCGGTTTCGCTTGTCGAGTAGCCGAACTCAAGCACCTGCGAGCGCGCCTCGTCCGGCATTCCGGGGCCGTCGTCGGCCACGTAGAAGCCGTCGGGCAGCGTCCCAACAGTGACTGTCACCGCGCTGCCGCCGTGATCGACCGCGTTTTTCAGCAGGTTTTCGAGCAGCTGTCGGAGCCGGCGACGGTCGGCCGGTACCGTCCGGCTCTGTTCGACAACCAACGTCGCCGCTGCGGTGCCGAGGGAGTGCCAGCACGCGCGGGTGAGCTCCCCGAGCGCGACCGGTGTCGTCGTGTCGACGGCCGTTTCGTCGCGAGCGAGCGCGAGCATGTCCTCGACGAGCGCCGCCATCCGATCGTGGGCGTCGGCCACAGTCGCGAGGTGGTCACCAGCGGCTGCGGGGTCGTCCCGTGCCATTTTGAGGTGGCCCTGTGCGACCTGCAGCGGCGTCTGCAGGTCGTGGCTCAGCGCGCTCGCGAACTGTTCGAGCCGGTGTTCTTTCTCCCGGCGGGCGGTGACGTCGTGTGCGGACATGAGTACCGCCTCCGACCCCGCATACCCCGACGCGAGCGGTACAACCGTCCCGTCGTACCAGCGGGTCTGCTCCTCGCCGGAGACGGCATACTCGATGCGTTCCGGCTCGCCGGTCTCGAGACTCGTCGTGATGGCTGACCGGATGCGTGCGGCCGTCGGGTCGTCGAGCATCGCCTCGACCGGTTCGCCAACGAGGTCCGCCTCTGTGTAGGTCGTGGTGCCGGCCCTGCGGCCGGTGATCACCTCGAGATAGGTCCCGTCGCGGTCGTAGATGAATGCGTAGGTGGGAAGCGCGGCCGAGAGCGCGTCCACGAGATCGGCTTTCCGCTTGAGTTCGCGTGTCCGCTCGCGCCGGGCTGTAATTTCGCGCAGTGCGACGACCACTCCCCCGATGTGGGGGTCGGCAAGCAGGTTCCGACCGGTCGCCTCGACCCAGACCCACTCGCCGTCCGGCCGGCGAAACCGGAACTCGATCGTCTCCCGGGCCCGGGGTGTCGCCGTCAGCGTGGCGAACCGGTCGGCGACCGCCTCGTGGTCGCCGGGGTGAACGTACTCGAAGCTGGAGGTCCCGACCAGTGCCGTCGGCTGGTAGCCCAGCACGCGCTGGGCGCCTTCGCTAACGTACTCGTAGGTTCCTTCGGCATCGACGATGGCGATCACGTCGGAGGACTCCTCGATGAGCCGCTGATACCGCTGTTCTACGCGGTCGGTGGCCTGTTCGGCGCGGTGTTGTGCCACGGCGTTTTCGATCCGATTGGCGAGCAGGGCGTACCGGCTGGTGCCCGTCCCCTTCTGGAGATAGCTGGTGACCCCCGCCTCGATCGCCTCGCTGGCGACTTCTTCGGAGCCTTTGCCAGTGAACAGGATGACGGGCAGCTTCGGTGCCTCCCGCCGTACGGCTGTAAGCAGCTCAACGCCCGTCATCGCCGGCATCTCATAATCGGAGACGACACAATCGACCGCATCGGGGGCTTCGGTGATCGTCGCGAGCGCCTCTCGGGGGTCGGTCACGGTCTCGACGCTCAGCCGCGCGGCTTCGCGTTCGAGCGCGTCGGCGGTCAGCGACGCTATCGCCGGGTCATCGTCGACGTGTAATACGTGGATGGGCCCGTCATCCATGGGGATACGTAATGGCTCCCACTCTCAATCAAAAGCGCATATAATTTTGGTATATATCGATACTAGTGCTGGATGGCAAATAAATTAGATTTCGAACAAATATTTCTATGCATTTGTCACGTCATCCACGGCGAGCAGCTGGGCAGCCCCGGCCGTGGTCACGCCGAGGGCGACCCTGACGACCGCCCTGGCTCCACGCGACCTCCGGTGTGCTTGGCGGATCACCCCAGGAACTGTCGCTCGCGGGCCGCCCGGCGGACGGCCGATTCAGCGGCCTCATCATCGCCCGCCTGCACGGCATCGATGACGTCGTTGGTGGCTGCGCGGTGGCCCTCGTGGCGGCCGGCCCTGACGTACTCCAAGCCCGCCTCCAGCCGGTCGGCGTCGAGATCGAGCAGTTCGGTACAGCGAGGGTTGTAGTAGCGGGCGGCGTCGCCCAGGGTGTCAAAAAACGACGGGAACGTCGCCTCGACGAACTCGGCGTCGGCGTCGGTCAGTCCCGCGAGCCCAAGTAGGCTCGGCGGACACCCGACCGAGTACAGTGCCGCGGTGTAGCCGATTGCCCGCGGCAGGTGGTTCTCGCCGACTTCCCGCGAGTAGCCGAACAGCCCGACGTGAAGCTTCCGGGCCCGGCGGTCGGGGACGTACTGGGCCAGCCGGTTAACTGCCGGGGCGACCGCGGCCACCTGTTCGGCGTAGACCGAGGCGGTCCGGTCGGCGACGGCGAGCGCACGTTCGCGGTCGAGCCCCGGCGGCGGCCCGCCCAGCGCGGCCGACCGCATCGTCGCCAGCGCGGTCTGGACGGTCTCGACAGGGTAGTCGTATTTGAACGCCGACTGGATGGTAAACGTCTCCACCTCCGGGTAGGCGTCGAGCACGCGGCCCACCCGCGGCGGCGCGAGGCCACCCCGGAACGGCGCCGGCCCAGCCCCGAGGATCGGATGGATCTCGATACCGGCTGTGTCGGCCATCTCGTACAGCCGTGCCAGCGCCACCTTGTCGATAAGGTCGGCCGCGAGCGCACCGTAATTCAACGCGGGGTCCGACCGCGCGAGGAACACCCGGACCGCCTCGCGGTCGTGGGTGTCGGCGTACTCACGGACGATCTCGTGGGCCGACAACAGCGCCTCGCGCGTCTCGATCAGCGGGATCACCCCGATATCGCCTGGCTCGAAGTCGCCCACCCAGTCGGCGACCGTGAGGCCGTCGGCCACCTCCAGATCGGTCTTGCCGGCGACGAACGCCTCGTAGTACTGGTGGACGGCGTTCACCTGTGTGGCGTCGGTCACCATCGGCACGATCACCTCGTAGATTGGGGCTATAGGCGCTAGCCCGTATTCCTCGGCGTAGCGGGCCGCGGCGTCGTACGACCGGGGGATGGACTCGAGGATCTCAAGGAGGATCTTCGCTTCCGACTCCTCGACGGCCGGATTCGGCCCGCGGAGCGTGAGCCGGACGTCCTCACCGAGGCGGGTCTTCGTGAAGTAGGAGTCGTACCGGCTGAGGAGCTTTTTCACCGCATACTCGTCCCCCTCTTTCCCCTCGAAGTCCCACATCTGCTCGTCACAGCCCAGATGCGAGTAGGCGTAGTAGGCCTCCTGGATCTCGTCGTCGCCCTCGACAACCGGGCCGTTCGCGAAGAAGGGCAACGTCGCGTTATCCGGGTGCTGGGTGCTCATCAGCCGGGGGACGTCGCTCATACATGGCTCGTGGGCACGGCCGAACCTAAACCGGTTGGGTGCGGGCAGCCCGGGCGTGCGGTACTTGCCGGTGGGACCCGTTCAACTAGTATGGCCGAGACTGCACTTGCACGTGCACTCCCCGCGGCTCCCGAGGGGTGGACCCGGCACGACGCCGCCTACGAGGTCGAGTACCGCTACACTGTGGGCCGGGCTGCGCGGGCGAAATTGACCGTGCGGGCGACCGCCGACGGCTACCGGCTGGCGAGCAAGCGCGGCTGTCGGGTGGTCTCAGAGACGACGGTCGCCTCGCCGGCCGACGCGGCGACGGCGGTCCGGACGGCGTT
>CAYZJQ010000134.1:0-6566 GCA_964478805.1 uncultured Halobacteriales archaeon
GTACAGACGAGTCCGCCCTGCTCGGCACAGAACGCCTTCAGGTCGGCGTAGCTGTTCATGTAGGTCACGGGGATGATGTCTGCATCGGGGGCCGCCTCGGTGAGTTGGGCCCATGCAGCGTCCACTTGAAGCGCCTCGGCCATCCCCGCCATCGGGCAGGACGCCTCCATTGAGGGAAGCAAGACCGACTGCTCGGGGGCCGTGATGATATCGGCGGACTCGGCCATGAACGTCACGCCACAGAAGATCACGTGCTCGGCGTCCGCGTTCGCAGCGCGTGTCGACAACTCGTAGGAGTCGCCGACGAAGTCGGCGTGTTCGACGATCTCGCGCCGTTGGTAATTGTGTCCGAGAACGACCACGTCGTCGCCCAGGTGGTCGCGCGCCGCCGCGATGCGTTCGGTGCGCTCCGCTTCCGTCAGGTCGCGGTACGCGGGGGGTAGCTGTTCCAAACCGTCGTATTTGAACAGGCTGAGGTCCGTCTCAAGCCCGACTGTCTCCATGCGTGCCACGTGTGGATACCTCTCGGTAGTAACTCCCCAGTGGCGGAGACTGAAAAGATTTCTTCTCCAAACTCACGACGTGGTGGCTAGATACCTCTGTTAGGTCGTTTCGAGACGAACAGAGATGCCTCTGCGGGAATGGGTGGACACGTCTCCTCAATCGGCGGCTTTGTCAGCGCTCGTACACCACGTCGCCGCCCACGACGGTGTGGGTCACCGCGATGTCCCCGATCTCGTCGGGGGTGACGGTCCACGGCGACGCGGCGAGAACGACGAGGTCCGCGCGCTTGCCGACTTCGACGGTGCCATGTTCGGCCTCCGCGCCAGCCGCGTACGCACCGCCGTAGGTGTATGCACGGAGCGCCTCCGTCACCGACAGCTGTTGGCGCGCCTCGGGGGCGGTGACGGCCTGTTCGACGCCGAACAGTGGGTCCATCGGCATGCAGTCGGAGCCGAACGCAAGCGGGACGCCCGCGTCCAGCAGGGCGCGAAACGGCATCACTTCGCGGCGTCGCTCCCCGAGTCGGGACTCGTACAGACCGCCCGCCCGCGCCCACTTCAGGAAGTTCGGCTGGACCGAGGCGACCGCACCCGTCTCGGCGAGCCGCTCGACGAGGTCGCCGGTCAGCAGTTCGGCGTGCTCAACGCGGTGGCGCAGGCGCTCGGCGTCGTGGTCCGCGAAGACATCGAGCACGCCCGCGACGGCCGCGTCGCCGATGGCGTGGGCAGTGAACTGGAGGTCGGCGTCGGCCGCTCGGGCTACGTCCGGCTCGAGGTCGGTGGGGGAGACGACCCACTGGCCCATCTGGTCCGTCGCATCGTCGGCATCTGCGTACGGTTCGCGGAGCTTTGCCGTCCGACCGCCGAAGCTCCCATCGGTGTAGCTTTTGATCGCGCCGGTCTCGACCATCTCGCTCCCGAACCCCGACGCGAGCCCCGCGTCGAGGACGGCGTCGAGATGGTCCGTCCAGTAGTTGATGCGGGTTCGGACGGTCAACTCCCCGGCCGCCGCGAGGTCGCGGTAGACGCGCGGCTTGTGGCTCGCTCGGCACATATCGTGGACGGCGGTGACGCCGAGTTCGTTCGCCCGCCGTTGTGCGGCACGCACGAGGGTTTCGGTGCCGGTGCGGTCCGGCGCGAACGCCGCAAACAGGGGGTCGACGGCTGCCTCGACGACGACGCCCGTCGGCTCGTCGTCCTGCCGGCGTACGTCCTCGGCAGGCATCTCGTCACCGTACGCCTCGAGTGCCGCCGAGTTGACCGAGGCGAGGTGCATGTCCTCGCGGAAGGCGACCACGGGCCGGTCCGTCGCCACGTCGTCGAGGTCCGCACGGGTGAGGTAGCGCGACTCCACCCACGTCGACTCGTCATAGCCGTAGCCGAGGACGGGGCCGTCCGTCGCGGCCGCCCGCGCCTGAAGGGCCGAAACCGCCGTCGCTGGGGAGTCGACGTCCCGGAGATCAGCGTGGACCTGGTGGCGGCCGACCATCTCCAGGTGAGTGTGCGCGTCGACGAAGCCGGGTAGCAGCACGCCCCCGTCACAGTCGACCACGTCGGTCTCGGCGCCGACGAGGAAGTCGACCTCGTACGCGTCGGCGACGCGGACGAGCCGCCCGTCGCGGACAGCGACCGCCTCGTGGATCGTATCAGGGTCGGCCAGGGTGTGGACCTCGGCGTTCGTGAACACGCGGTCCGCAGGTGCTGTCATACACGCGCCGTCGGGGGGCGCCTGCGTAAGCGTTCGGGGCGGAGGCTCGGGCGGGCCGAACCGTCGACTGCGGACGTGGGTTTTTATCGCCGGCGAGCACAGAGACTACATGACCGACCTCGGTGACTTCGAGGAGTTCGACGGGTCCACGTCCGAGTCGGCACGCCGTGCGGACGAGCCCGCCACGACGGAGCCCACTGACGCCACGACCACGGCGGCCGAGCCCGCCACCGACGATCGGTTCGAGCAGGTGACGACCACGCCCGCAGGCCAGGACCGCGGGCTCGGCACGCTGTCGGCGGCCGATGGCCTCTCTATCGGTGAGCACGAAGACGACACCCGGTTGCGAGCGTACGTGACGGTGGGGAACCGCTCGCTCGTCCGCGTCGGCGCGTACGTCGTCGCGGACTACCCCGACGGCGAGGCACTGTTCTGTCGGATCACCGCCCTCGAGTACGCGCAGGAGTTCCGCGCGGATGACGCGACGGAGATCCACGCCCGCCGCGCGATGCGCTCTGAGGGTATCGACGAGGCCGACTACAAGTTCATGGCGACGCTCGAGCCCATGGCAGTCCTGTATCCGGACGGTGACGGGCTGAAGCGGCGGATGCCCGACCGCGTCCCCAAGCCCGAGACGGTCGTCCGGCAGGCAGCGGAAGAGGCCGAGGTGAAGACGGGATTGAAAGTCCCCGACGCCGGCGTTTTCATTGGTCATCTCGCGGTCGGCGGTGAGAAAGTCCACACTGCTGCTGAACCGCCGACCGTCGACTACCGGCTGAAGGACGACTACGCCGACGGGGACCCACTCGTGTTCCGGCACACCCTGGTCGCTGGTGGCACGGGGTCGGGCAAAACCCACGCCTCGAAGAACGTCCTCCGGCAGTATCTCGGCCGCACCTACGAGATGAGCGACGGGCGAACGCCGGGCGCCGCGGTTGTCCAGTTCGACCCCCAAGACGAGTACGCCCAGATGCACGACGACGGCGACTACCCCGACGCCTTCGGCCGTCGGCTCGACCGCGAGGGGGTGAAGCATGGTGGCCACGACGACACGAAGGCGTTCGTTCCCGTTGTCGGCGACGCGACGTACGCCGCCGACCACCACCGCGCCGAGCAAATCCCCTTCACGCTCCCGTTTTCGATGGTGCGCTCACGGCCATGGCTCGTGGCCGGGGCGGGCCTCAACGACAACCAATACACGGCGCTCCGGCAGCTTCTTGACCGCTTTTTCCGCCAACACGGCCAGGAGGGAACCTACGCGGAGTTCCGCACGTTTCTCGATGACCCCGCGCTCAAAGCGGAGCTCGACGAGTCGGGACGGGTCCACGAGGCGACGTTCGATGCGGTCAAGCGGAAGACCTACGGCTTCGGCGCCGTCTTCGACCGGGAGGCGCCGCCGATCACCGATCTCGTGCATGAGTTCGTTCGTCCCGGCGGGTTGACCTGTGTCCCGACGTATCACGTCAACGACTCGCGGCAGACGACGACCGTCGTGCTCGCGCTTGCCTCCCTGCTGGTGGACGAGAAGCTCTCGAACGACCCGCGCTTCGACCGGATCAAAGAGACGCCGCTCGTGCTCGGCATGGACGAGGCGCACAACTTCCTTACCGATGCCGACAGCGTCCAGGCGCGGAAGGTCATCGGGAAGTTCTCCGAGGCCGCCAAACAGGGGCGCAAGGAGCGGCTTGGCCTCTTTCTCATCACACAGGACCCGCAAGACATCGCCGACCCCGTGTTCAAACAGGTGAACACGGTCGTCGTGCTCAACCTCGGTGACGAGGACGCCATCAAGTCGGTAAACCTCCCGGCCACGCTTGAGGGGAAAGTCCCGTACTTCGAGAAAGGCCAGATGGCCGTCTATTCGCCGGATAACTCCGAACCCGTCGAAGTGGTCGGACTCCCGCACTGTGTGACCTGCCACGGTCGGGACTGACACGACCGGCGCGAGGGTTTTTGTCGGCCGACATCCGAGCAGCGCCTATGGGCACGCACGTTCTCGTCCCAGTCGACGGCTCAGAGCAGGCGATGGCCGCGTTGGAGTATACCTTCGAATCGTTCCCGGATGCGACGGTCACGCTGTTGCACGTTATCAATCCGGCGCGGGCCACCTACGGTGGCCAGGCCGGGATTCCGAGCTTCTCCGAGGAGTGGTACGACGACGCCGAGGCGGCCGCCGAGGAGCTGTTCGCTGAGGCGCGCGACCTGGCCCCTGACTCGGTGACCGTGGAAACGGCGACCGAGGTCGGCCAGCCGTCGCGAGCCATCGTCGACTTCGCCGACGAGCATGGAATCGACCAGATCGTCATCGGGAGCCACGGCCGCTCGGGGCTCTCCCGCATCCTTCTCGGCTCGGTCGCCGAGACGGTGGTCCGGCGGGCAGGCGTCCCGGTAACGGTGGCACGGTAGTGACGGGCCGGTCCGAAGGGGCACAACGGCCTGCGACCCACGATACCACGAGCCGAAGACACGGGTGTAACCGGGGGACGGCGACGTGATTCGTAGCGGCCGTTCTCTCCGGGGAGCGCTCCCCTATACGTGGCACGCTCCTCGTTTGAGCTAATGGAAACCGCCGAGACGATCCGCACCCGACGCTCCGTTCACCAGTACAGCGACGAGGACGTCGACGACGAGACGCTCACCGAACTGTTCGACCGCGTCACACACGCGCCCTCCTCGTTCAACCTCCAGCCGTGGGAGTTCCTGGTCGTCCGCGATGACGAGCGCAAGCGGGCGCTCCGCGAGGTCGCCAACGACCAAGAGCACGTCACCGAGGCCGCCGCGACGGTCGTCGTGCTCGGGAACCTTGACCCCGCTGCACACGCCGAGACCGTCTTTGCCGACTGGGCCGCGAAAGAGTACCTCCCCGAGGCACAGGCCGACGGCCTGACGGAGATGGTCGAAGGGTGGCGTGAGTGGGACAAAGACGCCCGCCGGCTCTGGACGACTCGGTCGACAGCGCTGGCCGCACAGACGCTCATGACGGCCGCGTGGGACCTGGGGCTCGCCACCTGCCCGATGGAGGGGTTCGACCGTGACGGCCTCGTGGAGACGTTCGATCTCGACGGCTACGAGCCCGTCATGCTCGTCTCGCTCGGCTACCCCGCGGAAGACGCCGCCGACCTGGAACTGCCGCGCAAGCTCCGCCGTGACGCCGAAGAGGTCGTCCACTACGACGAGTTCGACCCGGTCGACTCCACCCAGGCGGCGGTCGCTCCGCCCGCGGCCGACGACTGAGAGACGGCCCTACAGGTCGCCGAGCTTTCGCAGAAGCTGGCCTTCGTACTCCTCGTCGGCCTGGACGCCTTTCAATTCGACCACGTTGCGCTCGAGCTTGTCGAGGGCAACCCGGAACGCCGACTCCGCACCATACCCCTCGCCGGAGCCGCCGATCTGGCCGACGTTCGTGCGGAGGCGGATCTGCGCGTAGATGAGCGGCGTGCCACGGAGCTTCTCTTTGTGCTGTTTGAACCGGACATGTGCGTGTTGGACCTGCATGTCGGCGTACTTGTCGGCGACCTCTTCGACGCTGGCGACGATCTCCTCGCGAGTGATCGTATCAAGTACGTCGACGTTGGTGATCTGCACGTCCATATGCTCCTGCTCGGTGTAGGTGAGTGCGCGGAGCACGTCGGTTTTCGTGACGACGCCGGTGATGAGCCGGTCGTCCTCGCCAGTGACGACGAGGCCGCCGTAGTCGTCGGTGAGCATCCGGCGCACGGCGGTCTCGACGCTCTCGTCGGCGCCGATCGTCTCGACCGGACTCGTCATCACGTCGTAGACAGGGATATCCAGCACGCGCTCGATGTCGCCGGCACGGTCGCCGCGGGTCGCCTTGTCCATGTTGCGGACGGCGATATCGGTGATGTCGTGGGTGGTGACGACGCCGGCGAGATAGCCGCTTTCATTGGTCACCGGGACGCGAGAAATGCCGTTTTCGCGCATCATGTTGATCACCTTCCCAACGGTGGCGTCCTCCGGGACCGAGAGCACGTCTTCCGTGTAGATATCGGCGACGGACAGCACTGACAGGTTCTCGAGGACGGCCTCGAGAATCGCGTTCTCCGTGATGATGCCATGGAGCTTCTCGCCATCGAAAACCGGCGCGACCTTGACGCCGCCCTCGACGAGCATCCGTGCGGCGTCACGGATGTTCTCGCGTCGGTCGACGCGCGGTGCGGTCCGCATCATCGCAGCGGCTTTGGTGTTGTCCTCGACGTGCGACTGGAGCAGCTGCTTCTCGGTAATGACGCCCTCGTAGGAGCCGCTGTTCGTCACGATCACCCCTTTCAGGTTCTCGCGTTCGAACGTCGACCGCACCTTGCCGAGCCGCTCGTCTTCATCAATCTCGGTAAAAT
>CAYZJQ010000135.1:0-6537 GCA_964478805.1 uncultured Halobacteriales archaeon
CAGCGGTTTCGTTCTCGGCGATCACGTCCTCGAGATACCGGAATGGGTACGACTCTTGGGCGAACGACTCGTCCGCTGCGGGCGCTGGTTGCGCCGTAGGGTCGAACTCGTTCATGGCTTGGAGACACCGCTTCACAAACCACTCCTGGTAGTCGTGGCTCCGAGCGGTCATCGTCCCGCCCATCACGATCAGCTCTACCTTGTCGACGGGATGGCCGATGTGACGGAGCTGATTGAGTCGGAGCGTCACTTGCCCGTACGGGTCGTAATCGTTCTGGACACCGCGGGCTGCCGCGGGTTCGTGACCCGTGTACGACTGGCTGGAGTCGAACTCGCTGGCCGGTCCACCAGGACAGTAGAGACACTTCCCGTGCGGGCAGGTGTGTGGCGAGGTCATCACTGCGACCGGAGAGACGCCCGATGCCGTCCGGACCGGCTTGCGCTGAAGCACGGCCTCAAGCTCCTCACGGCGACCCTCTGGCGCGGCGTCAAGGATATCGGCGTGTTTTGGGACGCGCGCGGCGCCGTGATCCGAGCAGGCGTCGAGCTTGGCGCTTTCGACCTCATCGCGTTCAAGCTCGCCGGCGAGGATGCGCTCGGCTAGCGTCTCGCAGACCTGCTGGAACGGGTCGACGTCGGCGGCGTCGCTGCTCACACTGGAGTGATACGCGCGGAAGAGTAAGTGTCGTGCGGTCTCAGAGCCGAGCGACCGTTGCTTCAACCACAGCGTCGACGGCTTCGTCGCGGCGCCCGGAGAGGAACGCCAGCTTCCCGGTCCGCAGCCCCTGTGCGGAGATTCCTGCGTTCGGCGCGCGCTCAGCGGCGTCTGCAGCGACGGCATCGAGGTCGATCTCGCCGGTCGCCCGGACGAACAGTTCGTCCTTCGCATAGCCGACCACGACCGGCGACTCCTCGCGATGGCGGCGGTGGAGCTCATCGAGGAGCAACGCCTTCGGCGGGAAGTCGTAGCGGTGAGTGTACGCGTCCGTGTCGAGCACGGTTACCGCGACGCCGTCCACCTCGCGGGTCGTGAGGTTCGCCTCTGCCGTCCGGAGCTCGGCGTCGAGCTTCTCGCGGAACTGAGCAGACACCTGCTCAGCGAGTCCGACCTCCTGGTCGAACAGGAGGTCGATGATGAGCTCACGTTTGTCTTCGTAGCTCTGGTAGAACGCCTCGAGTGCGATAGCCTCCCGGAGACGGCTTGCAGCCTCGGCGTCGATACCGGCGTCCTCGGCGAGCGTGACGTACGCTTCGGGGGTCTCCTCCCAGAAGGTGACCGCGGGGAGATGACCGAGATCGCCGCGCACGTCGTCGTTCACCGCGGCCGCGACGTTGGCGGCGACGGTGCCGGCCGTCCGTCCAGGGGCAGTTGCGGTTGCTGCCGCGAGGTCGACCACCTCGTCGGTAGCCGCGATCCCGTCGACGACAACCGACTCGACGTCGTAAAGTTCGAGCAGTTCGAGCCCATCCAGCGAGTCCGCCGTGGAACCGGCGGCAGCGAAGACGAACAGCGGGAGCTTTTCATCGTGCCGTTCCCGGTTGTCGAGCATCCGGGTGACGTCCTTTGTCGCGTCGTTCATGTCGTAGCTACCCGCCTCGAGTGGACGCCGGTCGAAGTAGTGATAGATGGCATCCGTTCCGGTGTGCTCTTCGCGGATCAGCGGCAACGCCGCCCGCTCGATCGCTGCGCCAGCTACGTACCCGTCCGTGGTCGCGTCGTGGCGGACGACGACGGGCCGTGATTCGAGGATCGCCCGTCGGATCGTCGTCGCAACAGCCTCGATATCCTCGAGAGCCGCAGCGACGGCTCTGTCGTCAGCGAGGAGTTCGAACCCGTCCGGACTCGCCTCGGCGTCGAGCGCGTCTGCCAGCCGCGCGACGACTGCCTCGCGCTCGTTGCCCTCGAGGGCAACGAGCGCTTCGGTCTCGACCTGGAGTTCGTCGCGGCGCACGCGCACCTCGCCATCGAGCCGCACCACGTCGCCCTGCTCGATGTCGGGATAGGCTCGGACACCGGCCTCGACGAACGCGGCACAGTCCACGACGCCGGATTCGTCTCCGAGTTCAAACACCGTTGGCCCAGAGGTCTGGCGCACCGAAACCACTTCACCTTCTAAACGGACCTGCTCGCCAACACGGTCCTCGAGGTTGCCGACCGGGACATGGTCGTAGTCGGCCGAGGGCTCGGGCTCGTCCGTCTCCCCGGCGGCTGTCTCCTCGTTCTGCTCTTGTTCCGTCTCGACTTGGAGGCTCGTCTGTGGTCCCGATCCAGTCGGCGGCTCTTCGGCGTCCGCTTCCGGTTCCTCGTGGTTGTTGGTAACCGGGTCGTCGGCGACGCCTGCCTCTTGATCGTCTACAGAGTGGGGGGTTCGGTCGGCGTCGGCCCCGGTCGAGTCCTCGTCGTCGTCTTCATCATCGCCGAGTTCATCATCATCGGCAAGCCGGTCGCCTTCCGGTTCATCGATGAGCGTGCCGCGGAACTCACGGTCGGATTGGCGGATGGACCATCCCAGATCGACGTCGCCGTTGTCGCGCACGTTCGTCACCTGGATGAAGACGTTGTCGCCGGGCTCCCAGTCAAGCGACTCGAGTCGCCTGTCGAGCTTCGACCGGTGAAGTAGTCCCGTCACCCGCGGGGAGAGGTCGATGAATACCCCGAAGTCGGCGTAACCGTCAACGACGCCCCGGTAGAAGCGTCCCTCGGTCAGTTGGTTAGCGTGGTCGCCGCGGAACTCGAAGACGACATCCTCCTGGTGGGTGTCGCAGATGGGGCCACCAGCGGACGTGCCACAGATAATGCACTTATCCATTAAGGGGAGAGAACGGTTCCGGCGTAAAACTGTTGTCGGAATCCGTGCGCCCACCCCGCGGAGAGAGCCACGGACGGCCGTGCGGGTAACGCAACGCCTGAGCCAGGCGAGTACGCGCCGACTACTCGCGCATCCACCGGGCGGGCCATCTGGCGCGCTACTCGAAAACGGAACTCTCCTCAGCCAGCAGCTCGATGCCCTCGGCGACTCGGGCGGCCTCCTCGGGGAAGAGTGCGATCTCCACCTCGTTCCCCTCTCCGTCCTCGAAGGCGAGTTTCACACGCTTGTCGCCGAACTCGCGGACATCGATCTCTTCGATGTCGTACAGCTTCGCTGTAGTTCTCTTGTTCGACGGGCCAACGTTCTTGACGGCACCGTCAGAAAGTTCCACGTTCCAGTTCTCGAGTGCGAGATTGAGCACGTGTGTTGCACGGCCCGATGGGCTAAAGCCCTCTCGACGGGCAGCCGCGAGCGGGCACCGACCTCGTGTCACGTCGTGCACGAAACGGGGGCCTCATTAAGCCCCCGCTGTTATTCACGGCAGATGCGCGTCGAACAGTTGGGCGAGGGGATCCCTGAGATCGCCATCGTCGGCAGTATCCACGGGGACGAGCCGTGCGGGGCCCGGGCCGTCGAGCGGCTGCTTCACGAGGCTCCCGCCGTCGAGCGCCCGGTAAAACTCGTCGTTGCTAACGAGGAGGCACTCGAGCGGAACGTCCGCTATCTCGAGGCTGACCTCAACCGAGCGTTCCCCGGCGACCCGGCCGCGGAGACGCATGAGGAACGGCTCGCCCACGAGCTGATGGGGGAACTGCGCGGCTGCACTGTGTTTTCGATGCACTCGACGCAGTCGTACGACGATGCCTTCGCCCTTGTCGACGAGGTCGACGCGCTTGCGGAGAGTATCGTTCCGCACCTCAGCGTTGACGCGCTCGTCGAAACCGGCGACTTCGCCGACGGGCGCCTGATTGATTACATCGACGTAATCGAGGCGGAGTGTGGTTACCAGGGAAGCGAACGTGCCGCCGAGACCGCCTACGCGTTGTGTCTGGAATTCCTGGGTGCCGTCGGGGCACTCGAGGCGACGGCGGCGCCGCGGACCGACATCCCGGTGTTCCGGATGGAGCGGAAGCTCCAGAAACCGGTCGGCGGGACCAGCTACGAGACGTTCGTGGACAACTTCAAACGGGTCGCCGAGGGGGAGCTGTACGCTCGGGCCGGCACGGCCGACTACATCGCCGACACGCCGTTCTATCCGATCCTCCTGTCACCGTACGGTTACGAAGAAGTGTTTGGCTTCGCGGGCTCGCTCGTTGGTCGTCTCGGTGACAGCGGGGATCAGATGGTAGAGACTGACCCGGAGCCGACGGCAGAGGGCCACTAATCGACGACGAGTGCGGTCGTTGCGCCCGGCTGAAACTCGTAGTCGACCTCGACGAGGCGCGCGTCGTATCCGGCCGCCTGTAGCCGCTTCAGGCAGGGCTCGACATGCGCCGATCGGGTCCGGTCTAACGACGCCAGCGGGAAGACCCGCACCTCGCTTGCGACGCGACACAGTTCTCGGAGTGCCGCCGTGTGGAACTCGAGACTCAGCCGATCGTCGTACAGGAACAGCAGGTTCGCTGACAGCGCCAGCCGGACGGCGTCGTCGTGGACGGGCAGCTCCGGGAGTGCCCCTGCGACGTACGGCCCGGCCGGGTAGTCCGCCAGGAACCGTTGACTTGCGCGCTCGAGATAGCCGGCACGGGTCTCGAGGTCGTCGTAGAACGACCACTCGAACAGGTCGGGCTTCGCGCGGAGCTGGGCGACATTCGCGGCCCGGTCGGCGCGGGCACGTTCAGCCAGGGCCGCACGTGAGCGGGCGTAGGCAGGATCAATACCGACGACGTCGATCCCTTTCTCACGCGTCTCCGCGACGAACGAGCCCACTCCAGCGCCGCAATCGAGCACTGGACCCTGGATCTCGTTGAGCCCAAACATCGCTGCGTACTCCTCGGCCGTTCGGCCGATGAGCAGATACCCCGACTCGACCTCGAACGCGTCATCGCTCACGACCGAGGTTGCAGCCACCCGGTGGTGAAGGTTGCCCAGCGACCGCATCAAGTATCCCCGGCGGTGACCTTTGCTCAGAGCCTGCTGAACCACCCCGGACTCCGGCGCGGGACACGACCCGGTCGGCGGCCACCGTCGCGGCTACTGCTACTCTGTGTCCTCTGCGGGCGCGAACTCCACGAGCGTCAGATCTCGTTCGAGCATGCAGTAGTCGTGGGGGGGCTCGCCGAGCACTTCCGCGATGCGGTACTCAGTGGTGAATTCGGCACCAGCGGGTTCACAGAACTCATGGCTGGGGCAACTGGTGTACGGGCACTCCCCTTCGAGCGTCGCCTTCGAGCCGGCGTACGCCCCTTTCGAAGCGACGTTGGCCGTGATTGAGGCGGGTTCGACCTCGACGGCCCGCACACCGGAATCGTGGACGGCACAGTCGAGCCGCTGTGCACCGTCGCGAACCCCTGTCACGCGGTAGCGACGCCCCTCAACGAGGTTGAGACACTGCCCACGGTACGGGCAGCCCTCGCAGGCGGCTGATTCGCCGTCGTAGACGAACTCGGTTCCCGGCTCTGCGAGCCGCGTCCCGATGAGCGTGACTTTCGACATATGTATTCCTGAGGATACGCGCGTGGGTAAACCCCGCGGCCCGCGGCTAAGCCTGCCCGGTCAGCTCGTCCAACTGTTCGAAGTAGTCTTCTCTGGGCACCTGGTAGAGCCCGCGGTAGTCGATCTCGCCGTCCGCGAACCGACGCGCCAGCTCCGTTGCTTCCCTGACGGCCGCGGCCCGGTCCGGGTGCTCCTCGGCGGCGCGGGACACATCGGGCTCGAGAAACAGCGTGACGTACCAGGGGGCGTCCGGCGTGGGCGTCTCGCCGCCGGGGCGCCGGTTCCGCCGCCCCTGGGTGACGTAGATGGTCGGGAGACACGGCGCCGGGAACGCGCCGCCGTCGAACACGTCCGGGCGGTAGGCCCACACGAGCTTTCGCTCGGCCTCGCTCCAGCGTGTCCACCCCGCCGGGAGTGACTCGTCGCTCGGGGTCATAGGTTCGCTGTGCTCGCGACGGGCTTGAGCGCGGCGGTCTGTGAACACGCGGGCCGGGGGCGGGTCGGGACAAGGGTTATGTTAGCGCAAGCCATACCTAAGCGTACGTCGGAACGGGATCCCCCCTCCGATTCCACCTCTTCGTTTCGCCCATCGCGGAGTCGCGCCCCACACCAGCGGCCCGCAGGGGACGAACGGTGGAGACCCGCCGGCCCAGCCGGTAGATAGCATGAGTGAGAAAGAAACCCTGCAGCAGCTCTCCGAGGCGTATCGAGATTCGATCCCCACGGACCTCCGTGAGGCACGCACGTTCGACTGGTACCTGTCGGAGTGTTACGACGACCCGAAGGTGGCGCGCAACGCCCACCAGCGGCTCGCGGACGCCTTCGACTACTACGGTACCAGCTACGACGAGGACGCGGGCGTCGTGGAGTATCACCTCGCCAGTGAGGATCCACTGGGTGACGGCGAGAATACCTTCTACGGGCGGGAGGTTCACGAGGCTATCCACGAGTTCGTCAACAAGGTGAAGTCCGGCGCCCGTGGGCTCGGGCCCGAGAAGCGCATCAAGCTCCTCTTGGGGCCGGTTGGCTCCGGAAAGTCCGACTTCGACCGGCAAATCCGCCGCTACTTCGA
>CAYZJQ010000136.1:0-6523 GCA_964478805.1 uncultured Halobacteriales archaeon
ACCTCGGTCGGCTGGCCGTCCTCGTCAAGGGCGACGAAAGTGAGAAACGAGGTGGTCGCAGTACGGCTGTCGTCCGACCGTGGGTCTTCCGCACGCACTTCAACGCGCGCGTCGATACTGGTCCGGCCGACGTTGAACACGTACCCCTCTACCACTGCGACCTCGCCGAGCTCGATGGGCGCGATGAAGTCGACGTGGTCCATCGAGGCGGTGACGCACTGCTTCCCCGAGAAGCGCATCGCCGCGATGGCGGCACAAATGTCCATCCAGTGGAGCACGGTCCCGCCGAGCGCGCGCTCGAGGTTGTTGGTGTCGTTCGGAAGGAGGAGTTCAGTCATCTCCGTGTAGGAGTCGCTGAGCGGAACGGACATATCCCACCGTCGCTCGCCGCCCGAAAGGTCGTTGTGGTCGTTTTACCCGTCCAACACCGCCTGGATGGCCGTAATCTCCGCGTCGAGCTCGGCGAGCCTGGCGTCGAGCCGCTCGACCTCGGCGCGCATCTCGGTGATCGCTGCCTGGTCCGGCTTGTCGGCCTCGGCCTCAACGTCGGCCTCGGCGGCGACGACGTTGCGTTCAACCCGTAGCGACGAACGCTCGTAACTGCGGGCGGCCGCCAACGCCTCCGCGGCCAGCCGCTCGACCAGATCGACGAACGCGTCCGGGTCGACCGGCGTCGACACGGCTTCGTCGATGGGACCGTGGGGGGCCGGCGTCGCGGCCGTCTCGGTCACTAAGACGACGCGCCACCAGTCCGGGTTGTCGACGGCGAGGCGGCTCGGGCCAGGCGTCGACTCACCGCGTGCATCGAGCACCACAACGCCCGCGTCGGCGTCGGTGTCGGCGAGTGCGGTCCGGAGGTCCGGCGCGAGCGTGACGGCGACCCCCGTCAGTACCGCCTCGTAGGCGGCGTCGGCGTGACCGTCGTGGGCGACAACCACCGCCGGCCGCCCAGGGAGGTCGGTCATTCCCGGATTCGAAACGGTGGAGTGACATGAACGTCTCGGCCCGACAGCTACAAACCCGCGGCGGCGAACGTGTGTGCAATGAGCCAGCAGTCCGCCGAACCACCCGGCGAAGTCCGGGTGGTCGGGACCGCACACGTCTCGGCCGACAGCGTCGACGAGGTCGAGTCGGTCATCGAGGCGGAGCGGCCAGATGTCGTCGCCGTTGAACTCGACGAGGGGCGGTACCGCCAGCTGAAGGGTGAGACGCCCGACGACCTCGACGCCGCCGATCTGCTCCACGGCAACACCGTCTTTCAGTTCCTCGCCTACTGGATGCTCTCGTACGTCCAGGCGCGGCTGGGCGAGCGGTTCGACATCACTCCTGGGGCCGACATGCTCGCGGCTGTCGAGGCCGGCGAGGCCGCCGGCGCGGACGTGGCGCTCGTCGACCGGGACATCCAGGTGACCATCCAACGGTTCTGGGCGCGGCTGACGGGCCTCGAAAAGCTCAAACTCGTCGGGTCGCTCGCTGTCGGCGCCGGCGACCCTGCGGTCGTTGGGCTCGGACTCGGCGGGTTCGTCGGCGTCTCGGTGGCCGTCGTTGCCGAGGCGGTCGCTGGGCCGCTGGTCGTTCCAGCGAGTTTCGCGCTGCCGGGCCTGCTCGTGATCGTCTTCGACTTCCTGCTCGTCGCCGCCCTCGTGGGCGGCGCCGTCGGGCTCGTCTTCACCGCACTGTTCGCGCTGACGGCGCCCGACGAAGAGGAGTACGAAGAGCTCGACATCGGAGAGCTGACTGACGCCGACGTGGTGACAGCGATGATGGAGGAGTTCCGCCGGTTCTCGCCCGGTGGCGCCGAGGCACTCATCGACGAGCGGGACGCCTACATCGCCCACCGGCTGGTCGCGCTACGCGAGTCCGGCGCGCGGGTCGTCGCTGTTGTCGGCGCGGGCCACCGCGAGGGCATCGAGCGATACCTCGCAAACCCAGCGACGCTCCCGCCGATGGAGTCACTCACCGGGACACAGCAGTCGGGGTTTTCGATGTACAAGGCCTTCGGCTACCTGTTCACACTGGGCTTTCTGGTCTTTTTCGCGTTAGTCGCGATGGCCGGCGTCTCGAACGGCTTTCTCCTCCGGCTCTTCGGCGCGTGGTTCCTCGTCAACGCCGTTTTCGCGGCCGGGCTCGCCAAGCTCGCCGGCGCCCACTGGAGCTCCGCGGGCGTCGGCGGTGCCGTCGCGTGGCTTACCTCGGTCAATCCGCTGCTTGCGCCCGGCTGGTTCGCCGGGTACGTCGAGCTCCGCTACATCGACGTGAACGTCGCCGATATCGGCCGACTCAACGAGATCATCAGCGACGAGGAGCGCCCGCTCGGCCAGCTGGTCGCCGACCTGCGGGCGGTCCCCCTCTTTCGGCTGATCGCCGTCGTCGCGCTCACCAACGTCGGTTCGTTCGTCGGGTCGTGGGTGTTCGCGGTCGTGCTCATCCCACAGCTGTTCGCCGACGTAGGCGGCCCTGAGGCGATCGCCCAGCTGATGCTCGAGGGCGCGCGCAACAGCGTCGACGTCATCGTGGGGCTGGTCTGAGATGGGCGTTCGGATGGGCCGAGGACGGGGTCTCGTCTTCGCCCGCGAGGAGCTGCGCGATATCGCCGCCGCGTGGCTGCTCTTGTCGCTCGCGTTCGCCTTCTTTATGATCCGGCTGAGCCCGTACGCCCTGCTACCGGACCCGACCACGGTACCGCCGTCGCTGCTGGCGACGGTGTTCATCGCCTCCCTTCTGACGGTCGGCGTCGGCTTCCTCTGTCACGAACTCGCCCACAAGATCGTCGCCGTCCGGTTCGGCCAGATCGCCGCCTTTCGCGCCGACTACGGGATGCTCGGGCTCGCCGTTCTGGGCGGACTCGCGGGGTTCATTTTCGCCGCGCCGGGCGCCGTCCACCATCGGGGCCGCATCACGCCCCGCGAGCACGGCCTGATCGCGTTGGCCGGCCCGGCCACGAACGTTGCGCTCGCCGCCCTCTTTCTCCCGCTGCTGTTCGTTGGCGGCGGTGTCAGCGCCGTTGGCCAGCTCGGTGTCACCATCAACGCCTTTCTCGCCGGGTTCAATATGCTCCCGTTTGGCCCGCTCGACGGCGCGACTGTCCGGAAGTGGGACACCCGGGTGTTCGCCGGCTCGTTCGCCGTCTGTGTGGGCGTCGGCGCGGCCGCGTACCTGTTCGTCGGCTTCCCGTTCTGACGCCGGGTCAGTGGCCCCGACCCACCGAGGCCATCTCCGGCCCCCGCTCGGGAGCCGGCGTCGAAACCCACAAACCGACCCGCACGTAGGGGCACGCATGGTCACGTTCCTCGCGGGCGGGACGGGGACGCCGAAGCTCCTCGAGGGAGCCGACGCCGTGTTCCCGCCCGCCGAGACGCCCGTGGTGGCGAACACGGGCGACGACGTCGAGATCGCGGGTCATCTCGTCTGCCCGGACCTCGACACGCAGTTGTTCGCGGACGCCGGCGAGCTCGATACCGGGCGGTGGTGGGGGATCGACGGCGACACCACCGAGACGCACGACGACCTGCTGGCGTTCGCCGAGGCCGCCGGACTCGACGGTGGCCCGCGCTACCTTTCCGAATCGGCCCAGACCGCGGGGCGCGACATCGCCCGGTGGCGACGCTTCTCCGGCGTCGCGGAGTTCATGCTCATCGGCGACCGCGACCGTGCGGTTCATCTCACCCGCACCGGCCTGCTCGATGAGGGCTACACGCTGACGGAGGCGACCGCCGCCCTCCGACGGGCGCTGGGCATCAGCCGACCCGTCTACCCGATGAGCGACGACCCCGTCACAACGATCGTCCACACGCCCGCTGGTCCGCAGCATTTCCAAGCGTGGTGGGTGGCGAACGGCGGCGAGCCGGCCGTCGAGTCGGTGGAGTTCCGGGGCGCCGGGACGGCCGTGCCAACGCCGGAGGTGCTCGCCGCGCTCGACGACCCGGTCGTTGTCGGTCCCTCAAACCCCGTCACCTCGGTCGGCCCGATGCTCGCAATGGAAGCGTTCCGCGAGGCGCTGGCCCGGACGCCCGTCGTGGCAGTGTCGCCGTTCGTCGGCGACCGCGTCTTCTCCGGGCCGGCGGGGAAGCTCATGCGCGCGACCGGCCGGGAGCCCTCGACGGCGGGCGTCGCCGCGACCTACGACTTCGCGGACGCGTTCGTCCTTGACGAAGCGGACCCGACCGATCTCGACCGCCCCGTTGTCCGGACGGATACGACGCTCGATTCCCCCGACGACAGCGAGCGGGTCGCACACGCCGTCGAGGCAGCGCTCGCGGAGGTGATCGCGTGACCGGACGCCGCCTGCGCGGGCGGTCACAACTGGGCCGTGGCGACATTCAGGGGGCGGTCTGATGTTCGAGCCACGGTTGGCCTTGGCGTCGCTGTCCGGCGAGGCCGACGCAGCGTGGGCTCAGGCGGGTGCGCCATGGGCAGGCTGTGCCTTCCTCGGAGGAGTCTCGCTCGATGCCCGGACTCGAGCGGCGGCCCGCGGGCTGGTCGCCCGCGACCGCGCAGAGTTCCTCCCCGACGACGCGGTCGCGTTCATTACAGAGCAGCTCGCGGCCCTCGCTACGACGCCCGTTCGCGCCGGCGTGAACGTGCGGACGACGACCGTCGAACCGCTGCGCGCGGCCGCGACGGTGGCGGCTCGCCACGACGCGATCCTCGAGGTGAACGCCCACTGCCGGCAGCCCGAGCTCTGCGAGGTGGGCGCGGGCGAGAAGCTGTTGTGCGACACCGAGCGACTGTGTGAGTTCGTCGGCGTCGCCGCTGAGACCGGGGCGGACGTCAGCGTGAAGCTCCGCGCCGAGGTGCCAGGCGTCGACCTTGCGGGGCTGGCCTCGGCGCTCGAGACCGCGGGCGCCGACTGTCTCCACATCGATGCGATGGATTCGGAGGCCGTCGTCGCCGAGGTGCGTGAAGCCTGCGACTGCTTTCTCATCGCCAACAACGGGGTCCGCGGGCCTGCGACCGTCCGCGAGTACTGCGAGTACGGCGCGGACGCGGTGAGCGTCGGGCGCCCCTCCAACGACCCCCGCGTCCTCCGTCGGGTGGCCGACGCGCTCGCATCCGGACGGGAGGTTCGGCCGTGAGCCGGACACACGCGGAGCAGGCGGAGCTGGCGCTGCTGCTTGAGGTGACCGGTACGCCAAAGCCGGGAAACGTGGACCGCCGCCGCGATCACGAAGACCTCCGCTTCGAGCACTTCCTCGCTGGGGCCGTGGGCGCGAGTGCAGGGCTGCGCGCAGCCACGGCGGGGACACCGGTCGGCGAGGCGTTCGAGACTGCCGTCGCGGGAATGGCCGACCAGCGCGGCGGGAACACGCAGTTCGGCTGTCTGTTGTTACTCGTCCCGTTGGTGCGGGCGGCCGCCACGGAGACGCTCTCGCGGGCGGGCGTTCGGGCCGTCTGTGAGGCGACGACCGTCGCCGACGCCGCGGGCTTTTATCGCGCCTTCGAACACGTCGAGGTGGCCGTTGACGATCCGCCTGAGGGGATGGCGGCGCTGGACGTGCGCCGTGGTGCCGACGCGGTCTCGACACTGGAGGCGCGAGCGCTGACGCTCCACGACGTGATGGCACGCTCGGAAGGGGACGGCAACGCCCGCGAGTGGGTCGAGGGGTTCCCGCGGGCATTTCGCGAGGCAGAGCGCCTGCGCGCGGCTGAGGGACCGGTCCCGGACCGGGCGGCTCAGGCGTTTCTCCGGCTGCTCGCCGAGCGCGAGGATGGGTTCGTGCGGACGACCACGGGGCCGGCGGCCGCCCGGGAGGCGACGGAGCGCGCACAGGCGTGTCTGGATGGCGCTGAGGACCCGGCAGCGCTGGCCGACGAGTTCGTCGACCGAGGGATCAACCCCGGAACGACGGCGGACATCACCTGCGCGGCGCTGTATATCGCGCTCGAGCGGGGGATGAGGGTGTGAGCGACAGCTGGCCGGTCTCGTGGGACGGCGTCGTCGAGAGCGTGGTCACGACCCGCGGGCCGAACGAGCTGTGGAACGTGGCGGCGCTGGGATTGCACGCGCCCGAGAGCGGGGTGACAGCAGGGGAGCCACTGGCGACCCCAGTCACCGCTCGCACCTGGGGTCGCACCCGCACCTGGCGCAACTTCACCGAGCGAGAGCACGGCTACGTTCAGTTCACGCGCGACCCGGTGGACTTCGTCGAGGCCGCCTGTTCGGTCCGCGAGGAGGCCGAGCCGGTGCTTGCGTCGGCGGCCGCGTGGGCTGAAGTCACCGTCGACCGGCTCGAGGCGGGCACCGAGGGCGGCACGGAATGGACGGACTGGGCCCTCCGGGTCGAGAAGCAGACGGTCGAACACAGGACGGTTCCGACCGTCTCCCGGGGCCACGCCGCCGTCGTTGAGGCGACGGTCGCGGCCTCGCGGCTTGGGGTGCCTGGGTACGACGACGAGCGGCTGCGCGAGCGGATCGCGTTCTTCGCATCAGTAGTCGAGAGCGCGGGCGGGGCGCGCGAACGCGCGGCCTTCGAGCGGTTCGAGGAGCTGATCGCGTGGCGCGATAGCGAACAAGAAGGCGACT
>CAYZJQ010000137.1:0-6494 GCA_964478805.1 uncultured Halobacteriales archaeon
CCCTTGCCCGTCATCGCCGTGCCGGCGATCTGCTCGAGCACCTCGGTGTCGTCGGCGTCGACGTCGATGGCGATCTCCTCAAGAATCTCCTTGGCCTTCGCGGCGGCCTGGCGGTATCCCTGCGCGAGGATGGTCGCGTGGATGTCCTGATCGAGGAGGTCCTCGGCTTTCGCGAGGAGTTCACCGGCGATGACGACGCTGGTGGTCGTGCCGTCGCCGACTTCGTCTTCCTGTGTCTCCGCGACCTCAACGATCATGTTGGCCGCGGGGTGCTCGATGTCCATCTCTTTGAGGATGGTGACGCCGTCGTTCGTAACAACGACGTTGCCCGAGTTGTCGACGAGCATCTTGTCCATCCCTTTCGGGCCGAGCGTCGTCCGGACGGACTCGGCGACGGCCTTCCCGGCCGTGATGTTCATCGACTGTGCGTCCTTTCCGGAGGTGCGCTGGCTGTCCTCTGAAAGTACAATGAGGGGCTGGTTACCCATCTGTTGAGCCATAGGTGGTAGAACGATTGTCCGTGATTCTATATAAAAGTGGCGAACCCGGATGGCGCAAAACCGCACGACTGCGAGCTATTCGTTATCGTGGTACCGGCTCACAGGATGCGGGGTTCAAATGGGTCGAACCGCGCTACGGCTCCGGTTCGTCGAAGCTCACACCGTCACCCTCCTCGACCGCATCGGGGTTCGTCTCGATCTCAAAGTCCGCCTCGGCATCCGGTTGGCCCTCGCCACCCGGGAACCGATGGTAGCCCAACCCCTCCTGTTGCATCTCGTTGTGCCGGCGCTCGAGGAACGAGTAAACAGCGCCGTGGGGTGCGCCGTCGAGGATCATCTCCGTGGCTGACCGGACGACCTCGACTTCTTCGGGCGCGCCGATGACACCCAGCGTTTTCCCATAGATCACGACCGACGCTCCCGACAGCTCCTCCATGAGCTGGCGGGTACGACCATTCTCGCCGATGAGGCGGCCTTTCTGGCGCTGGAGGTCGTTCTGGTTGCGCGTCGCGGCGTCAAGGTCGACCGTGTCGAACATCCGCATCTCGTCGTCCAGCAGTGAGAGCGCCTCATCCGGCTTGAAGCCGCGACCGATGGCCTGGACGATGTCCGGCCCCTTCAGCCCGGTCACCGGGTCACCGACCGACTCAATCTCCACGGCACCGGTCTCGGAGTCGACGTTGAGCCGGACCTCCGCGCGCTCTTCGATCTCGCGGAGCGTCTCGCCGCCCGCACCGATGAGAACACCGATACGGTCCTGCGGAATCGTCACGTGTTGCATACCTCGCCTACCTGTCGGAGAAATTTAAGCGTTGGTTCAGCGGGTCACTGCCCTCACGTGCCGCTATACGCCGTCAGTCGTCGTCTTCGTCGTCGCCTTCCTCTTCGTCGTCGTCTTTCTCATCGTCGTCGCCTTCCTCATCGTCGTCGTCAGCCGGCACGTCCGCCGGCGACTCCTCGTCCTCGTCGTCGGTCTCGTACTCGTACTCCTCCTCGAGGAGCGTCAGCGAGTTGTCCTCGCCGATCTCGTAGCCGAGTTCCGCTTCAAGCCCGTCGGCCTCGATTTCGATCGCCAACTCGTCGTCGACAGAGACGTCCTCCGCGACGACGGTTCCGCTCTCGTCGGTCACGTACTCCTCGTCACCGATCTCAACGGTTGCGTTTTCGACGGGCACGCCTGCGCGTTCGACAGTCACGGTGACGGTGCCGTCGTCGTACGTCGTCGTTACGTCCGCGCCCTGTGCGCTCGCGTCCGCGTCGACGGTCGTCGCTGTCCCGGTCACGGCGGCCGCGCCACCGACAGCCGTGAGCATGGCCGCCAGCGCGACCGCGAGTATCTTCGTGTTCATTGCGTTCCCGGCTATCGGCGAAAGAGGCATAAATTCGGACGAACATTCAGACGTTTCAGCGCTGTTAACGACTCTCCAAACGGTCTGAACGGTTGTTGCTGTGGCTGCAAAACGGCCGCGTAGAGGGCGCCTCCGGCTATAGCGGTCGTTCGAACACGTCTTCGGGGTGCTCGCCGCCGCCGACCTCCGTCGTCACCGTCTCGACACGCTCGAAGCCGTGGCCCTCGAAGAACGCTCGGGCGACGCGGTTCCCCGAGAGCACGCCCGTCCGGAGACGGTCAACGCCGGCTTCTCGCGCCGAGGTCTCAACCGCTTCGAGCAGCCCCGTCCCCACGCCATCGCGCTGGTGGTCCGGGTGGACGAACAGTGTGAATAGCTCCACCTCGTCGGCGAAGGTTTGCTGGGCGGAGGCGAACCCAACAACCACTCCCTCGCGCTCGGCGAGTATGAACAGCAGGTCGTCGCGCTCCTCGAGCACCTCGGTCAGGAACTCGGGGTCGTAGAGGCGCTCTAGGCCGGCGCGAATCTGGTCGGGCTCGAGCACGCCCGGGTAGGTGTCCCACCACGCGGCGTCGGCGACCTCACGGATGGCCGGTACGTCAGCGGGGGTGGCGACGCTGATGGACATGCGCGTACTTGCGCATCCGCGGTCTAATCAGCATTGGTCGCCGCGGCGGGCGCAGGGTCGTCGGAACGGCGAGCACACACGCGACGGGCGAGTCACGGAAGCCCCGTGCGCCGGCGACCAGTCCGGTCTGGTCCCCGGTCGCCTCAGCTACGTCGCGCTCGGCAGGGGGACCCCGGAGGCCGTGACCAGCACCACGGCGGCGGCACACGTCACTCCTCGTTCTCGGCGGTGACGTACGTCAGCAGGTCGTCACCCGTCACGTCGAACCCCTGTCTGGAGAAGAAACTCGCGACGTTGCGGCAGTCGCGCTTGAGGAAGTCGCGGGCGTTTGGGTGATGGACGGTGACAGCTTGCCCGAGGTCGAGCACGTAGATGCGATCCTCGTGGACGACGAGGTTGTACTCCGAGAGGTCGCCGTGGACCAGCCCAGCCCGATGGAGTCGGCGGGCGTACTCGCGGACCACTTCGTAGGCCGTCTCCGGGTTCTCAACGTCCACTTCCGAGAGCCGCTTGGCGCGGCCGTCCGCGGTCCCGAGGTAGTCCATCACGAGAACGTTCCGCTGGACGGCGTGCGGACGGGGCACGAGCACGCCGGCCGCGAGCGCGCGCCTCAGGTTAGCATACTCCTTCTTCGTCCACGCGACGACGACCTTCTTTTTATCCGAGCCGATACCCTCGAACCGGGGGTCACCATCGAGGTAGTCGCGCATCGCACGAAAGTCGGAGGCGTTGATACGGTAGATCTTCACAGCCACGTCACCGTCTGGCCCGGCCGCGAGGTAGACGTTCGCCTCCTTCCCTGTCGAGAGTGGGCCGCCGAAGGCGTCGATGTAGCCGTCCTGGACGAGTTTGTACAGCGCGCCGAGGGTGGCGTCGTCGAACACCGACGCCTCCACCTTGAACTGGTCAGCGTCTTTGATCCGCTTGCGGAACTCAAGGAACTCGCGATCCTGCTTGCGAGCGACGCGGTCGGCGGCCGTGTCGGCGACATCAATCTGTTCCCACTCGTCGCCAGGGGTGTCAGCCTCATCGGCGTCGACCAACTCGAACTCGCTCACGCCTGCCACCAGGGTCCCGTCATACCGACTCGGCGATGTGCCCCTCCTCTCGGAGCTGGTCGGCCTCGCTCTTCTCGTAACGCCACTCGATGTCTCCTTTCTCGTCCTGCCAGTCCCACGGCGAGACGAGCACCACGTCGTCCTCGCGGATCCATACCCGCTTTTGCATCCGGCCGGGGATGCGCGCGGTGCGTTCGACCCCGTCCATACACCGAACCGTGACGCGGTTGGCCCCCAGCATCTCTGTGACGACGCCGAATACCTCATCATCGTCGGGCATCCGGAGGTCCGTTCGTCCCTCCTCGTCGCTCATATCTGTTGGTTGCGTGCCGGGACGTATAACTCTTCGAGCTATCCGTCTGAGAGCGCCCGAGCGACCACCGGCGCGACGCTGACGGCGCTGACCGGTCGCTCAACCGTATCGGTGCCCCAAATGTCGGCAACCCCCACAGCTGCGAGCCGCGCCCGGGCGCTACCCGCGAACATCGGGTGGATGCAGGCCACGTAGACGTCTGCGACAGCCCGCTCGTGAAGCCGGTCGATAGCCGCCGACATCGTCGAGCCGGTAGCGACGATATCATCGACGAGCACCACCTCACGACCGCCCGGGTTCGTCCCCGCGGGCTCGACGGTCACCGCACCGGTGTCGTAGTCGCGAGTTTTTTCGAAGTAGTCGAGCTCGCCGCGGCCGTAAGCGTCACGAACGGTCGCAGCGAGTTCAACGGCGCCCTCGTCCGGTGCGAGAAACAGCGGCTCACCGAGGTTGGGCAGGGGTTTGGCCAGTTGAGCGGCGGCGTCGACTGATGTGAAGGGCACGTCGAAGAAGTCCCCGACGGCCGGCTCATGTGGGTTGACCGCGAACACGCGGTCGGTCCCCGTTGAGAGGGCCCGTGCGACCGCACGGGCCGACACCGGTTCGCCGTCGCGGAATGCGCGGTCCTGCCGCGCGTACCCCATATACGGGAGTACGGTGACCACTTCGTCGAAGGCGTCGGCCGCGAGGTCCTGGAGTTGGAGCAGTTCGAGATGTGTCGCCGCCGAGGTGGTCGCTGCGACGATGACAGCCCGCTCGCCGCCGGCCTCTGGCACCCGGATTTTGAATTCCCCATCCGCGAACCGCTCCCGCTCGACCACGGCTAACTCCTCGTCGAGTTCGTCCGCGAGCGCCGCTCCAAGCGACTGCGACGCGGACCCCGGCAGTATCATATCCGGGGCTGTCGCCCGCTCGGTAACAAGCGTTTCCGTCCTGTCCGACAGGCCGACACCGTTTAGCCCTCCGGCCGCGAGGCCCCGGTATGCGTGAGGTCTCAGGCTGTGACTTCTGTGGTGAGACGGCGTCGGGGACGTTCGACGTGCTGCCGCCGGAGTATGACCCGCAGGGAAAAGGCAAGCGGATGGTACTGTGCGACCACTGCCGAGACGCGCTCGCGTCGGTCCTCGATCCGCTGCTCGACACGAAGGGCCGAGACGTAGAGCCGTCTGTCGACACGGTTGCTGCGGACCAGAGTTCACCGGAGGCCGACAGCGACGCGCCTGCCGCCGATACCCCCGATTCGGCCTCGACGGCGGCCGATGACACGGCCAGCGGCGCTGAGACAGCCTCCAACGAGGAACAGCGTGCGGAAGCACGGATGGCGAAAACGGGTGCCGGGTCCTCCTCGCGCGTCCCGAAAGGGTACCGGAAGACGCTCCGTTTTCTCGAGAACCGCGAGATGCCCATCGACCACGACGACGCCGTCGAGATGGTCGCCGGCGCCTACGGGCTTGAGGAGACGGCGGTAGAGGCGGCCATCAAACACGCCGCGAACCACGGGCGGCTGAAGCTGTTGAGCGGCGAGATCCACCGCGCGTGAGTCGGTCTGCGCCTTCCGACTGCTCCGCTCGGGGCTTACCGAATGGCAAGGACAAAGTCCCGCGTTTTATACTGGGGAGGATGTCAAAGCGACTCCTTCGTACTCGGCACCGCAGAGCGCCGCTCGTCAACCTGGGTCGCGTCGTCGAGCGCGCGGGTGAGACACTTGAACAGCGCCTCGACCTCGTGGTGGGCGTTCCGGCCCACGACCTCGGCGTGGAGCGTGAGGTTCGCGTGCATGGCGAACGACTCACAGAAGTGGCGCGCCATGTCGCTCGTGAACTCGCCCACCGTGGGTTGTGAGAACTCGCCCGTCCACTCGAAGTAGGGGCGGCCCGAGCAGTCGAGGACGACGCTCGCAACGGCCTCATCGAGCGGGACGCGGCGGTCGGCGTACCGGGCGATGCCGCGCTTGTCACCGAGCGCTTCGTCGACGGCCTCGCCGAGCGCGATACCCACGTCTTCAACGGTGTGGTGATCGTCGATCTCGAGGTCGCCCTCACACCGGACGGTCAGGTCGAAAAGGCCGTGACGGGCGAAGGCGGTCAGCATGTGGTCGAAGAAACCGACGCCCGTGTCGACGGTGGCGTCGCCGTCGCCGTCGACATCAAGCGTCACCTCGATTGTTGTCTCGGCCGTCTCCCGCGTGACGGCGGCGGTCCGGTCTGTCATACCCTCGCTTTTCGGGGAAGCAGTATGATGGTTGTGCCTCGCGCCGTTCAGTCGGCGATCGGAGGACAGGTTATTTCCGAGACGAGTCACACAAGGTTTACGTGACTACACCGGTCGTTCCGGCAACGGCGCAGTTCGTCGCCCAGGCCGCTCCGAAGCTCTCTGCCTCTTCGCCCACGGGCGCGGCCGTCGCTGGCGCGCTCGCGTATATGGCGGTCCGCGCCAGCGGGCACTGATCGCTTCGTCTCTTCTCAAGTCGGGAGCCGTGCGCCTAGCCAGACACCTGTCATGCCGGTAGCCCGCCCATCTGTGCGTGCCCCCGCCATCGCTCCCGACCTCCGGTGGACGGTAGGCGGCGCTCGGCCGCCTCGCTGCTCTGTAACCTCGTCGACGGGCCGCTGTTCTCGCCGTACTGATTCCCCCGTCGACTACGCT